>JASIJN010000450.1 GCA_030050125.1 Streptosporangiaceae bacterium
AGCACCGGAAGGGCCGCCGCGAGCGACGCCCACGTCCACGGCGGCCAGCCCTCGTCGCGGCCGAGGGTCAGCGGCACCAGCGCCAGGGCCAGGCTGCCCGACACCCCGGCCGCGCCGACCAGGTCGAGGCGGGGCCGCCGCTCCGCCCACGCGTGCGGCACGACCGCGGATGCCGCGATCAGGGCCATGATGCCGACCGGCACGTTCACCAGGAAGATCGCCCGCCAGCCGAGCCCGAGGATGTTGGCCTGGATCAGCCCGCCGCCCAGGATCTGCCCGGACACGAAGCCAAGGCCCATCGTCACGCCGAACCAGGCCAGGGCGCGAATGCGCTCGCGCACCGGGAAGGCCGCGGTGATCAGGGCCAGCACCTGCGGAACCATGACGGCGCCGGTCAGCCCCTGCAGCAGCCGCGCGCCGACCAGTTCCCCGGGCGACCGGGCGAACCCGCACAGCAGCGAAGCGGCGGCGAAAGTGATCACTCCGGTCATGAACATCCGCCGGTAGCCGACCAGATCGCCCAGCCGTCCGCCGGTGACCATGCCGCTCGCGTACATGAACGCGTACCCGCCGACGATCAACTGCAGCGCCGCGTCGCTCACGTGCAGGTCGCGCTGCAGCGACGGCGCCGCGACGTTCACGGCCCAGATGTCAAAGCCCGCCATGAACATCGCCATGAGCACGACCGGCAGCATCAGCCAGCGGCGCGGGTACCCTTCAGCGGGTCCGGGGGCTGCCTCACGCGGGTGGCGCGGCGCCTGCCGCGGTGACCGGGACCGGGCATTCAGCACGGACGCTCTCCTGGTTCGATAGTCATCGAAGTTTGACAACCATCGAACAGTACAACAACTATCGAACTACTCGCAACCACGAGCTATGCTCGGCAGCGTGATGGACGACGTCATCGAGCCGGCGGCGGAGGACTTTCAGCTGCCCAGGGTCCTGGCCGCGCTGGCGGACCCGCAGCGGCTGGCCACCGTCCGGTTCGTGGCACGCAACGGCGAGTCCTGGTGCACCCAGGTCATGCAGGAGGCCGGGCTCGCGATGAGCAAGTCAACCTTCTCCCACCACCTGCGCATCCTGCGCGAGGCCGGGATCCTCACCAAGCGGATCCAGGGCGCCCGCGGCTACACCTGCCTGCGCAAGGACGACCTGGACCGCCGCTTCCCCGGCCTGATCGACTCCATCGTCACCGCCGACACCGAGCCCGTGGCCTGACCGCCGGCTGGACAGCTCGTCAGCTCGTGAACGCGTTGACGCCCATCACCAGCGCCGCGGTGCCGCCGAACAGGTAGGCGACTTCGACCGCCTCGGTGATCTCGGCCTCCGAGGCGCCCGCGGCGCGAGCGTCCCTGGCGAGCGCCGTGACACCGTCCGGGTGCGCGGCGATCGTGTCGGTGATCATGGCCATAAGCAGCTTGTACTTGGCAGGAATGGCGCCGTCTTTCATGATCCGCTCGCGCATTGACATATACGAGTCCACGAATTGCGGATCGCGACGCACGAGCGCTTCGAGCCATGGCCGCAGAGGAGGGGTGCCTTCCATTTCAGGGAGCTTACCAGACGTGCGAATTCCGCCTCTTCAACCTGGGCCTGGGCGCGATCAGGTCGTCGCTGGCGCCGATGTCATCCTCACCGGCGCGACCGCCGAGCCGCAGGTCTCGCGGCTGGCTCCGGGTGCCTTACGGCCGGATCGCATGCGCGCCGCCGTGCCTGGGCGTGGACCGGCTGGAACTACCAGTATGGTCTTTCCGCTCTTCGCGGATATCCCGAATATGGTAAAAGAGGCACCCGGAAAGATAAATGGTGATCAACGTCAGAAAGATCACCAGAACCGGCGTGCTGACCATTTCTTTATCACCTCCTCGCGGGCGCCACAATCTCAATCTATGCAGGCGTCAGCGAGGAGGTCAGGGGCCATGGTCCTGCTCGCCACGGGACGTTTGGCTGACGATCTGTGAGTGTGCCTGCCGGCCGCCGCTCAGCTCCACGACGCCGCTCTGCGGAGGTAGGCCTGGCTGGCGCGCTGGCTGCGCCGCACGTGCGAGATCGCCGCGACGAGCCTGACCTGCTCATAGCGGGCCAGTGCCTGCTGGGCGGTGTCGGCGCTGCGCAGGGCCGAGGCCAGCGCCGCGGCGTCGAGCAAGCCGTGCCGGAACCCGCCGCCGACCATCGGCGAGGCCGCGTGCGCCGCGTCCCCTGCGAGCGCGATCCGCCCGGTCACGAGGCGGCGTGGCAGGTACTCGGCGACCGGGGTGCCGAACACCAGCTGGCGGTCGAGGGCGTAGCCCAGCGCCTCCCGCCACGGTGATGGCCAGGTCCGCTCGGCGATGGCGCGCAACTCCCCTCGCAGCCGTGCGGGCAGGTCGGCGGTGGCGAGCGATCCTTCGACAACGGTGCCGTCGAGCTTGCCGCTGGCGCGCAGCAGCTCTTCGCGGGCCGGGTCGTACCAGACAATGTTCAGCCGCCGGCGGCCGGGCGTGGTCTGCCCGGCTGGTCCCGGCACCAGGTAGGTCACCAGCCGGTACGGGCCGGCGTACAGCTCCCGGGACGGCTCGGCGGACCCTGGCAGCGCGACGGCACCTTCGAGTGCCTCTTCCTCGACCATGGCCCGCCACAAGACGTAGCCGGCGTACCTGGCCGCCGGGCGCTGCGGATCCACCAGCCCGCGGATCGTGCTGTGTACCCCGTCGGCCCCGATCACCAGGTCGCCAGGCCATTCCTGGCCGCCGCCGGCGACGGCGACGGCGGCCTGCCCGGGTCCCTCGCCAACGCCGATCGCGGTCGTGTCGTGGACCAGCCGGATCAGCGGGTCGGCGCGGCACCCCGCTTCGAGCCAGTCGCGCAGCAGATGCCACGCGGTGGTGTCCCGGTCCGGACCGTGGCAGGCGGGCGGGCCGCCGGACAGGCCGGTGACCTGCTGCAACAGTGCCAGGTCCACGCCGATCCCGCCACCGCCCGCCGCGCCCGCGGGAGCCCGCTCGATCACGGTGACGGCGGCTCCGGCCTGGCGGGCCGCCAGCGCGACGCTCATGCCCACGACGGACCCGCCCACCACCACGATCCGGCGGGCGATGTCCTCGCCCTCACGCTGGCCGAGCGGCTCGGGCCGGCCCATCCCGTTCCTCCGTCCGATCCGACGCGAAGGCCCCGTCAGCGGGCCAGCCTGATACACCCCGTCATCGTCAGGCTAACCGTTCGGTGACCAGGCGGGCGGCAGGGCAGGCCATCGAACGCAGCCCCGTTCCCCGCGGCCGCTGACGGGCTCTCGGGCGTCGGGCAGGATGGACGCATGGCCCGACCGGTACCCCGTCACGATCACGACGCGGGCGGCCCCGCCGCCCTGCTGGCGGCCAAGGCCGAACTGCGGCAGGAAGTGTGGTCGGCGATGAGCGCCGCCAAGGTGGCGCGGTTCCCCGGCGCGGCCGGACGCATCCCGAACTTCACCGGCGCGGAGGCCGCCGCCGAGCGGCTGCGCGGCCTGCCCTCGTGGCGGGCCGCGCAAACCCTGAAGTCCAATCCGGACTCCGCCCAGCTGCCGGTCCGGCAGCGGGCACTGGAAGACGGCAAGACCGTGTTCATGGCGGTGCCGCGCCTGGCCGCGGCGGAGCCGTTCTTTGCCCTTGACCCGGCCCACCTCAGCGAGCCGCCCCGCAAGGCCGCCTCGATCAGCGGGGCGTCCCGCTCGGCCCGGAAGGTCACGCTGGCCGGACTGTCCCCGGTCGACCTGGTGGTGATGGGCTGCGTCGCGGTCGGCGAGGACGGCGCGCGGCTCGGCAAGGGCGGCGGGTTCGCCGACCTCGAGTTCGCGCTCGCCAGCGCGGCGGGCCTGATCGGGCCGCACACCGTCTGCGTCACGACAGTTCACGAGCTCCAGCTGCGCGAGGCCGGGGCTATCCCGCTGACCGGCCACGACGTGCTGG
>JASIJN010000451.1 GCA_030050125.1 Streptosporangiaceae bacterium
GAGATCCTGCAGTGCCCGCACCCACAAGAAGATCCCGGACAGGTAACCCACCGGCGAGATCAGCACCAGCAGCGCCGCGGCCAGCCCGGCCTGAAATGCCGCCGCATCCCTGACGAGCTCGCCGCGCGGGCCCGCGCGCGCCGCCGCGCGCCGGACCAGGATCAGGTGCGCCAGTGCCACCGCCGCGTAGCACAAGACCGCCACCACGCTGATCGACCAGTGAGCCAGACCCGGGTTCATGTCAGTGCACCAGGTAGAAGAAGATCCACAGCAGCAGCGTCACGGCGGCCAGGTAGTTCCAGACCAGGGTGAAGGCGCTGAGCCTGGCCTCGAAGCGTTGCAGCGCGAACGCCTGGGCGTAGGTGGGCGGCTGCTCGACGAACGAGATCTCGGGGATCCTGGCCGCCGCGACCAGGAGGATCTCCAGCCAGATCATCGCGGCGAAGATGGTCACCACCAGGACGGGCGTCGCGCCGGTGAAGACGCTCGCGAACCCCGCGCTGCCCGGGTAGAAGGGCTCGTTGAGCAGCTGCCAGACCTGCAGGCCGACCGCCGCGAGCCCGAACGCCAGGGCCAGCGAGGCTCCCAGCATCCACGGCGCCTTGTGACCGGCCTTGAGCCGCTCCAGGGCCAGCGTCTGCACCAGCGCGCTGGCCACCACCAGCGCCATGATCAGCGCCCCGGACCACTGCCGGGGGCCGGTGAAGCCGGCCGGGTACCACAGGCCGTGCGAGTTGAGCGAGCGCAGGTAGAAGAACGCGAACACGAACGCGCCGAACACGAACGTGAGCCCGCCGAGGGCCAGGCGAGATCCGGTCCAGGCCGCGTTCAGCGCCGACTCGTGCTGGAAGGCCTGCTCCTCGACCTCGCGGTTGATGCCCTCAGGAGGCCGGGCCGCCTGCTCGGCCATCTCAGGCCTCCCTTTGCTCTCGCTGCGCCACCCCCGACGAGGCAAAGGCGGCGGTCAGCACGCCGGGCGGCGGATCAAGGTCGGCGACGGGCGGTGCGCCCTTGATCCCGTACTCGTAGGGACCGGACAGGACCACGGGGATGTGACGGAAGTTCTCGTGCGGCGGCGGCGAGGGGACCTGCCATTCGAGGCCGCGGGAGCGCCACGGATTGCCGGTCTCCCGGTCGCGCACGATCACGGTCGACCAGATGAAGTTGAACACGAAGATCAGGATCGACCCGCCGAGCAGGAACGAGGAGATCGACACCCAGTCGTTGAGCGTCTCCAGGTTGCGCGCGTACTCGAACACCCGCCGGGGCTGGCCCAGTGCCCCGACCGCGAACAGGGGCAGGAACGTGGAGTTGAAGAAGACGAACATCGTCCAGAACTGGATATAGCCGAGCGTCTGGTTGAGCTTGATCCCCATCATCTTCGGCAGCCAGTAATAGCAGGCGGCGAAGAACGCGAACACCAGCCCGCCCATGATCGTGTAGTGGAAGTGCGCCATCACGAAGAACGAGCCGTGCACGGTGACGTCGGCGGGCACGTCCGACTGGAAGACCCCGGTGACCCCGCCGATGAGGAAGTTGAAGAAGAACGCGAACACGAACAGCATCGGCACCGTGAACCGGATCTTCGCTCTCCACAGCGTGCCCAGCGCGACCAGGAAGATGAACCCGGTCGGGATCGAGATCAGCTCGGTGGTCAGCATGAACACCGGGCGCATGTCCGGGTTGATCCCGCTGACGAACAGGTGGTGCTGCCAGACGAAGAAGCTGAGGATCGCCACGCCGAGCATGCCGGCCGCCGAGACCTTGTAGGCGAACAGCGGCTTGCGGCAGAACACTGGCAGCAGTTCGGACACCACGCCGAAGCCGGGCAGCGCCAGGATGTACACCTCCGGATGGCCGAAGAACCAGAACAGGTTCTGGTAGAGGTAGGAGCTGCCGCCGAGCTGGTCGGAGAAGAACGCGGTCTGCACGGTCCGGTCGGTGATCAGCATGTACATCCCGCCGACCAGCACCGGAGCGGCGAGCACCATCAGGAAGCTGGTGGTCAGCACCGCCCAGACGAAGATCGGCATCCGGCTCCAGCGCATGCCGGGCGCCCGGTAGCAGATGATCGTCACGATCAGGTTGAAGCCGGCCAGGATGATCGAGATGCCCATCAGACCGAACGCGAACGCGTAGGCGTCCGCGCCCTCGGTCGCCTGGATCGACAGCGGCGCGTACCCGGTCCAGCCGAACGGGAACCCGCCGAGCAGGATGGACGACAGCAAGATTATGAAGGCGGCGGGCGTCAGCCAGAACGACAGCGCCTCGATCCGCGGGAACGCCACGCCCTTGGAGCCGATCATGAGCGGCACCAGGTAGTTGCCGAACGGCCCGGTGATCAACGAGGTCATCAGCATCATCATCATCGTGCCGTGCTCGCCGACGATCTCGACGTAGGTCGCCGAGCTGAAGATGTGGTAGCTCGGCGACAGCAGCTCGGAGCGGATCGCCATCGCGAACAGTCCGCCCGTGCAGAAGTAGATGATCATTCCGACCAGGTACTGGATCCCGACCACCTTGTGGTCCATGGTGTAGCTGAAGTACCTGGCCAGGCCGCTGCGCGCCTCGGCCTCCTCCTCCTCGTGCGGGATCGTCCGGCCGATCATCTGGCGGAACAGGTCGTTGAACACGCCCAGGCCGGCCAGCCAGCCCAGGGTCAGGAACAGGTAGCCGAGCACGATCGACAGGTTGTTCTGGTCCGCGGTGGCCGTCTGCTGGTACCCCGAGCCGAGGGCATTGCCCAGCCAGTGACCGAAGACGTAGCCCGCCGCCGCGCCGATCACCGCGGTGCCGATGTTGGGCCGCAGGTACCAGGCGCGCGCGTGCTTCAGCTGTGACGGCGGCGGTCCCCCGGGCTGTTGCGCCTTTGCCCTGTCTATCTCGATCGACATCCGGTCACCTCTTCGTCGGACGGAGCGCGGTCGCGCGTGGTCGCCGGGGCGATCACGGGCCCGCCACGTACTGCGAGCCGTAGTAGCCGCCGCCCGCGCCGGTCAGGCCGAGCTTGATCAGCACCGGGCCCAGCGTCTTGATGGTCGTCGGGTCGTAGGTGAGGGCGTACGGCGGCAGCTGACTGGTCAGGCTGGCCAGCCTGATCCGGGTGACGTGGGCCCAGGCCAGGAACTGCGCGGGCGTCAGCACGTGGCCGTAGTCGAACATCGCCCCGTGCCACAGGCCGCACAGCTCGCTGCAGCGGACCACGAACGTGCCGAGCTGCTGCGGCTTGGCGAACGCGACGTTGTTCACGCCGGGGTTCGCGTCCGCCTTCACCCCGAGCTGGTACGCCCAGAAGCTGTGGATGACGTCCAGCGAGGTCACGTTGAACTGCACCTGGGCGTGATCCGGCAGGACCAGCTGGGTGGTCTCGAACCCGCCGAACTGCGGGTACCGGTAGGTGAACACCCACTGCTGGGCGATCACCTGCACCTGCAGCGGCCTGCCGCCCGGCGTGAACAGCGGGCTCGCCCCCTGGCCGCCGCCCGCGCCGTTGGTCGTGGCCAGCGCCCAGGTACCGAACCCGAACAGGAACAGGACCAGCACCGAGGTGCTCACGATCCAGGCGACCGAGACCCGGGTGTTGCCGTGGATCGGAGGGCCGTCCTCGTCGTCACCCGGCCGGTGCCGCCAGACGATGACGGCGTAGACCCCGTAGATCCAGATGAACAGGATGACCGGCGCCGCGCAGATGGCCAGCACCGCGATGTCGAACTGCTGGGCCGCGGCCACGTCGCTCATCCGGCCCGGCGGCAGATGCGGGTACCACACGAACCAGATGACCAGGTCCGCCGCCAGGGACAGGACGCCCCAGATGATGACCAGCCGCAGCCAGTGGACGGGCTCGCGGCGCCCGTCGGCCCGGTCGGCGGTGTGTTCGCCTGCGGCCATCTAGCCAACCACCTCCATGTTGCCGGTCATGAAGCCGATCGTCTGCATGGGGCCGCCGTTCCCGTCCAGGTAGCCCAGGCCGCACGGGATCTTGCACTGCCAGAAGTACACGCCCGGCGCGGACGGCGTCCTGATGCTGAACTGCGAGATCACGTGCGGGCTGCTCGGCGTGCACGGCGACACGCTGCACAGGTTGCTGTTGGCCTGGAACGTCGTCGGCGAGGCCACCGGGACGTTGATGCCCAGGTTGGGGATCGCGAACGTGTGCGCGACCGAGCACTGGCTCCACGAGTTGAGCTCGGACACCGGCCGGCCGTTGACGAGCATGACGTTTCCGATGGTCCCGGTGACCTTGCCCCAGACCTGGTTGCGCAGCGGGGTGCAGCCGTCGTAGCCGAAGATCGTGAAGTTGATCCGGCTGCCCGCCGGCACCTGGAAGTTGGTCGTATGCACCCACTGGTGGGTCTGCGGGCTCAGGATGAAGTAGCTCACCCAGTCGGGATCGGTGCCGACCGTGGTCTGCGGGGCCTCCTGCATGACCACGCTGACGGCGGCGCCGGTATCGGGCGTGACGTGAGCGGTGAAGTCCTCCACGGGCGGGCCGGTACTGGCCAGAAAATAGTGCACGACGACAAATCCGGCCAGCGCCGCGAAAGCCAGAAATGCCACGATGAGGGTTCCCACCCTGACCGGCAAAGACAACCCCCATCACCCCGATTCTGCGCCACACGAAGCGATGTCCCGCCGTGCTGCCGAAGCAACGACGGACCATCGGGGGAATTTACCGATTTATGTCGGCAGCAACGCCGAATGTGCTGCTCAGCACGGCCCAGAGCAGCATCCCCCGAAATAACCAGGCCCGCTGAGCGGCTTGATACCCGCGATATACAGGCTAAACCCCGTGCTTTTCCGCGCGAGCGGCCCCCCGGGCAGTATTCGGCCCGCCCGCCGTACGCTTTTAATGTGAGCACGCCGATCCCGCCCTACGTCCCGATCCGGCGGTCGGGCTGGCGGGTGCGGCGGACCCCGCTGCTGGCGTACATCGCCGGGGCGGTCCTGATCGCGGGCGCGGTGCTGGTCGCCCTGGTCCACCGGC
>JASIJN010000452.1 GCA_030050125.1 Streptosporangiaceae bacterium
CTATCGGCCCGGCACCCAGACGGTGCCGTTTTTCGTCGGGCCGAGGACCGTCAACCGCCCGCACGCCATCACCGCCGACGCCGATATCCCGGCAGACGGTGCCGAGGGAGTGCTGATCTGCCAGGGTTCCGGCGTCGGCGGCTGGTCGTTCTACGTCGCCGACGGAAGGCTGCACTACGCCCACAACTACCTCCGCCGAGCCACTTACACCGTCTCCTCGCCTGATCCCGTGCCCGCCGGACGGCATCGGCTCCGGTTCGAGTTCGAGCCCACCGGCAAACCTGACATCCCGAACGGCCAAGGGACCCCAGGACGCGCACAGCTCTACATTGACGGCCACCTGGTCGCCCAGGCCGATTTCCCGGTCACCACCCCGATGGGATTCAACCCCGGCGGCCTCACCTGCGGCGCCAACCCCGGCACCGCCATCACCCCGGCCTACCAGGCACCCTTCGCCTTCACCGGGGCCCTGCACACCGTCACCATCGACCTGTCCGGAGACCTCATCACCGACTCCGAAGCCGAAATGCGCATGGCCATGACGCGCCAGTGAGGGATGCTGCCGTAACCGCTTCGGAGTGTGCCCCGGGGCGGCGCCTGGTCAATCCGGCACGCACCGGAGCTCAGAACTGCTTTTGTCGATCGCCGCCTGTTCCGCTGCCACGTCGAGGCTGCGGGTCAGCAGCAAGTAGCCGGCTGCGGTCACTACCGCGCCGACGATCCACGCGATGTCCACGCCGTGCAGGACCCTAGCCAGTGGACCGGCGTAGTGAGGGGGGAGCACCATGAACGGGATCTCGGCGGCGAATCCGGCCCCGTAGGCGATCAGCCCGCGATACGACCACACCCCGTAAACGCCGCTGGGCCGGAAGATGTCCATGATGGCGTAACGGCCACGACGCACGAAGAAAAAGTCGGTCAGGCTGATCACCGTCCACGGGACCAGCAGGTACAGGGTAAGCAACAGCGCGATATTCACGACCGCGACCGCGCTGGTCGTCGTCAGCGTGCCGATCAGGAACCAGATCACCGTCAGCACCAGGATGGTGATCACGCGGACGCTCCTGGTGGGCTTGACCTTGTGGAAAGCGTCCACCCCGGCCAGCGTCGTCAGCATGGCGCTATAGGCATTCATGCCCATGCCCGCGGCCAGCGCGACGGCCAGCAGGAAGCCGGTCGCCCCGCCGAGGTGGGTGATCACGTTGTCGCCCGCCGTCTGCAGGCCGACCAGCGGGTCCGTCACGCTCAGCCGGATGGCCAGCCAGGCACCCAGGGCGATCAGCCAGACCGCCGGCGTCGCGGCTCCCGCGAACACGCAGCCAATCAGCTTGGCGCGGGGGATGGCGCGCGGCAGGTAGCGCGTGTAGTCGGACACGTACCCTGCCCACCCGAGGTTGTAGGACATCGCCGCTGTGAACTGCGCCATGAAGGCTGTCCAGGTGAACCCGTAAACCTGGTGGCTGACCACGCCCCCCGCCCGTCCGGCGAACACGCCGATGGTGACGACAGCTACCAGCGGCAGGCTTATCCACAGGATCCAGCGGAACACGCGGTGCACCCAGTCATAGCCGTAGATCGCGAGCAGCGCTGCCCCGGCCGTGACCACGATCGCCACGGCACTGGCGTTCCAGCCGAAGGCCCCGTGCAGGCCCTGGGCCAGCAGAACCTGGAGGACCACGTTGCCGGCCATGTAGGTGACCAGCATCGCCAGCAGCACGACGATGACGCCACGGCAACCGAACTGGGCGCGCGACTGAATCATCTGCGCCAGCCCGAGCGTGGGCCCCTGGGTCGCGTGCAGGGCCATGAAGCAGGTGCCGACGAGGATACCGGCCGTGCCCGCGACGATCGTCCACCCGACCGACAGGCCAAGCAAAGGCCCGATGAAGCCGACCGCGATCGTGCTGTACTGGAAGTTGCCCAGGAACCACAGCGGCGTCTGCTGCCACACCTTGCCGTGTCGCTCGGTGTCCGGGATCCAGTCGATCGAGCGCCTCTCGATACCGAGGCTGCCCCCGCCCTGGGCGCGCGCCGACGCTGCGTTCTGCTCAGCGACCACCGCTACGCGCCCAGCAGGCCGAGCGCCGTGGCTTGCTGCACGGCGTCATGGCGCGTCGAGACACCCAGCTTGCGGTAGATCGACTTGAGCTCGGCCTTGACCGTGTGGCTGGAGACGAACAACCGCTCGGCGATGGCACTCGCGGTCAGATGGGTCTGCAGGTAGGGCAGCAGCCGCAGTTCGGCCGGGGTCAGCGGCGACGAGCCGGCGGCTGCTCTGGCGGCCTTGGCCGCACGGGCGCGGAACTCCTCGACCTGTTCGGTGAGGGTCCCGAGCGCCGGACGCTGTTGCAGGATGTCGTCGATCTCGCGCACCAGCTGACGGGTCGCCCGCGGATCGCCGATTGCGAGATACACCTTGGCCAGCTGCAGCCGTAGCCGGACAGCTACCCACGGGAACGCGTAGGTAGCTGACGGGCGGCCCCGCATCGCCTGGGCGAGCTGGCGGCG
>JASIJN010000453.1 GCA_030050125.1 Streptosporangiaceae bacterium
GCAGCACGCCCGGGCCGCGGTCGCCGCGGCGGCGGGCCGGATGGGCCGGTCGATGCCGGCCGACGTGCTGCACGACCTGATGGCCACCAGCCACGGCGCGGCCCGCTGGGACGATGTCGCGTCCCGCTGCCTGACCTGCGGCAATTGCACGATGGCCTGCCCGACCTGCTTCTGCACCACGGTCGAGGACGTGACCGATCTGAGCGGAGATCACGCCGAGCGGTGGCAGTCCTGGGACTCCTGCTTCGACGCTGACTTCTCCTACCTGCATGGCGGGCCGGTGCGTTCCTCGCCGCGCAGCCGCTACCGGCAGTGGCTGACCCACAAGCTCGGCACCTGGCACGATCAGTTCGGCAGCTCCGGCTGCGTCGGCTGCGGCCGGTGCATCGTCTGGTGCCCGGTCGGCATCGACCTGACCGAGGAGGTCGCCGCGCTGCAGGCCGAGGCACCGCAGGCCGTGAGGGGTGATGAGCCGTCATGAGCGATCCGCTGGCCGGGTTCGCCGGCCACCCGTTCCTGCGCGGCATGCGGGGCGACGACGTGGCCCGGCTCGCCGACGTCGCCGTGGCCGTCCTGGTCCCCGCCGGTCACCGGTTCTTCAGCGAAGGCGGCAGGGCCGGGACGTTCTGGCTGGTGACGGACGGTCACGTGGCGCTGGACCTGCGTGCGCCCGGCCGGCCGAACCTCATCGTGGAGACCCTGGGCGGCGGGGACCTGCTCGGGTTGTCCTGGCTGTCCGCGCCCTACCAGTGGCAGTTCGGCGCCGAGGCGGTCGAGCCCACGGCCGCGTTCGAGCTGGACGGCGTGGCCGTGCGGACCCAGTGCGATGCGCACCCGGAATTCGGGTACCAGGTCATCCGGCGGGTGACGGCGGTGGCCGCGCGGCGGCTGCACGGCGCCCGGATCCGGATGCTCGACCTGTACGCGGCGCCCGCCCGGAGCGCGGGGACGCGATGAGCATGCCAGACATCCCCGCGCGGTACCGGGTCGCCTCCAGCCGCGCCGAGACGCACGACACCGTCACCCTGGAGCTGGAGCCGGTCGACCCGCCGATCGCGGCACACCGGCCGGGCCAGTTCACGATGCTGCACGCGTTCGGCATCGGGGAGGTGCCGATCTCCATCAGCGGCACGCCGGCCGGGCCGAGCCTGGCGCAGACCATCCGTTCGGTGGGAGCGGTGACCCGGGCGCTGTGCGCCGCGAGCCCCGGGCAGATCGTGGGGGTCCGGGGCCCGTACGGGACGGACTGGGGCGTGGCCGACGCGGCCGGCCAGGACCTGGTCGTGGTGGCGGGCGGGATCGGCCTGGCGCCGCTGCGCGGCGCGGTGCTCACCGCGCTGGCCGCCCGCGAGAGCTTCCGGCGGATCATCGTGCTCATCGGGGCCAGGGCCCCCGATGAGCTGGTGTTCGCCGGCCAGCTGGGCGCCTGGCGGGATCGCGGCGCCGATGTGCGGGTCACCGTCGACCGGGCCGCCGCGGGCTGGCCCGGCCACGTCGGAGTGGTCACCCACCTCATCGACCGGGTCGGCCTCGACCCGGCCGCGACCACGGCGCTGGTCTGCGGGCCCGAGGTCATGATGCGGCTGACCGCCCGGGCCCTGTGCGACCTGGGGGTCGCGCCGGGGCGGATCCGCCTGTCGCTGGAACGGAACATGCGGTGCGGCACGGCCGAGTGCGGTCACTGCCAGCTCGGCCCGCTGCTGCTGTGCCGGGACGGTCCCGTGGTCAGCTATCACAGGGCCGCCGCCCTGCTGTCGGTCGCGGAGCTGTGACATGGCGCGCCCGAAGCTAGCGGTCTGGAAGTTCGCCTCCTGCGACGGCTGCCAGCTCACCCTGCTCGACTGCCAGGACGAGCTGCTCGCGCTGGCGGCCGAGGTCGACATCGTGCACTTCACCGAGGCCACCTCCGCCGACCAGCCGGGCCCCTACGACGTTTCGCTGGTCGAGGGATCGGTCACCACCCCGCAGGACGCCGAGCGCATCCAGCGGATCCGCGACCAGTCACGGACCCTGGTCACCATCGGCGCCTGCGCCACCGCCGGCGGCATCCAGGCGCTGCGCAACTTCGCCGACGTGGCCGAGTTCAGCGCGGCCGTCTACGCGCGGCCGGAGTACGTGCAGACGCTGGCCACCTCCACCCCGATCGCCGCCCATGTCCCGGTCGACTTCGAGCTGCGGGGCTGCCCGATCGACAAGCGCCAGCTGATCGAGCTGATCTCCGCTCTGCTGGCCCGCCGCAGGCCGCGCGTCCCCGAGCACAGCGTCTGCTACGAGTGCAAGAGCCGCGGCAACACCTGCGTCATGGTGGCGCACGGGACCCCCTGCCTAGGGCCGGTCACGCAGGCCGGGTGCGGTGCCATCTGCCCGGCCTTCTCCCGGGGCTGCTACGGCTGCTTCGGGCCCGTGCCCGAGCCGAACACCGCCTCGCTGATCCCGCAGCTGCGACGGCTCGGCCTGACCGAGGACGGCATCGACCGGGTGTTCTCCACGTTCAACGCCGCGGCGCCCGGCTTCTCGCCCGCCTCGCGGGCCCGGGCCGAGGACGAAGGCTAGTGCGCTGACCACATACGTTCACAGGGTCGGCTGACAGGCTACGGTGCCGGCTTCCACACTCGATCTTGTGATGCCGGGTCGAGTGCGGGAGGTGGAATGGCCGAGCCGGTGCGGGCGCGGCGGCTGACCGATCAGGAAGGTCAGCGCCTGCAGCAGATCGTGCGGCGGGGCAAGCACGGGTCGGTCCGGGTGCGCCGGGCGGTGATCATCATGGCGTCGGCGTCCGGGACGCCGGTCAGCGCGATCGCCCGGCTGGTGGCCGCCGATGAGGACACCGTCCGTGACGTGATCCACCTGTTCAACGCTAGGGGCCTGGCCGCGCTGGACCCTCGGTGGGCGGGAGGCCGTCCCCGCCGGATCAGTGACGACGACGTGAACGTGATCGTCGAGGCGGCCACCACCCGGCCGGAGAAGCTGGGCCTGCCGTTCACCTGCTGGAGCCTGCGCAAGCTGGCCGCGTATTTAGCCAGCCATCCTGGCCGGCCGGTCCGGGTGGGCCGGGAGCGGTTGCGGCAGGTCCTGCATTCGCGGGGTATCAGCTTCCAGCGCACCCGGACCTGGAAGGAATCCGCAGATCCGGACCGGGATGCCAAGCTGGACCGGATCGAGCATGTGACCACGCACTACGCGGGCCGGTGCTTCGCCTTCGACCAGTTCGGGCCGCTGTCGATCCGGCCGGCCCACGGCAGCTCGTGGGCGCCGCGCAAACGACCCGCCCGGCTGCGCGCCACCTACCACCGCACCCACGGCATCCGCTACTTCCACGGCTGCTACTGCCTGGCCGATGACCAGCTGTGGGGCGTCACCCGCGAGCGCAAGGGCGCCGATCACACCCTGGCCGCGCTGAAGTCGATCCGGGCGGCCCGCCCCGGCGGCTACCGGCTATTCGTGATCTTGGACAACCTGTCGGCGAACAAGACCCCGGCCATCCGCCGCTGGGCCGAGCGCGCCAACGTCGAACTGTGCTTCACCCCCACCAATGCGTCCTGGGCCAACCCGATCGAGGCCCAGTTCGGGCCTGTGCGCACCTTTGTGATGGGCGGCTCGGACCACCCCAATCACACCGTGCTGGCCCGCAAGCTCCAGGACTACCTGCGCTGGCGCAACGCCAACGCCCGCCACCCCGACGTCCTGGCCGCCCAGCGCCGCGAACGCGCCCGCATCCGCAGCGAA
>JASIJN010000053.1 GCA_030050125.1 Streptosporangiaceae bacterium
TGCTCGAGGTGGCCGACGCCGGGCCCGGCATGTCCGCCGAGGACGCCGCCCGGGCCTTCGACCGGTTCCACCGCGCCGCCGAGCCGGCCGAGCCGACCGAAGGCGCCGGCCGCCCGGAGCGCGGCAACGGCACCGGCGGGGGCAGCGGGCTCGGGCTGTCGATCGTCCAGGCCATCGCCCGCGCGCACGGCGGTCAGGCCACGCTGGAGTCCTGGCCGGGGCGCGGCACCCGGGTGCGGATCTGGCTGCCTACTCCGGCGGCTGCCTGACATCGGCCAGCGGCACGATCTCGTACCGGCGGGCCGGGTCGGGCAGGTGGTTGAACAGGTAGAACACCGCGAGCGCCCCGTACACGGCCAGCCCCGCCCCGGCCGAGACGAACGCGGCGATCAGCACGCCGACCAGGTACCCGACAATGCCCACGCTCCACCGCGGGATCCTGGACAGCAACGCGCTCCGGCCGAAGCTGGGGACCGAGTCCCGCAGCCTCACCCGGGTGATGCGCGAGCCAAGCTCGTCCGCGTGCCGGACCATGTACTCCCAGATCAGGTTGTAGAAGACCGAGATCGCGATCATGACGGCCCCGTAGACGACCGTCGCAGCCGGGCCCCCGGACTTGGTCGGGCCGGTCAGATGCTCGGCCACCAGCGCGGTCGGGAACGGTATCGCGACGATGCCCATGAGCAGCAGCAGGTTGAGCACGAGCACCGGCCGGTCGATGAGCCGCACGTGCCCGAACATCGTGTGGTGGTTCATCCACATGATGCCGATGGTCAGGAAGCTGACCACGTAGGCCGCGTACTGCGGCCAGGCCTCGCCCAGCACCCGGTAGCTCAGCTGCCCCTTGCCGATCGGCAGCAGGTTGAAGATCAGCACGGTGATCGCGACGGCGAACACCCCGTCGCTGAAGGACTCGGCCCGCCGGGAGTCCACGCGATGGTCCCCGGGTCAGCCGGGCTCTTCTGGCGCCGGGTCGGCGCCGGCCGGATCGGACGGACCCGGCCCGACCGTGGCGGGCTCGGCCGCGGGCCTGACCGAGCGCACGAGAATCTGGGCCACGTCGACGACCTCGAGCGACTCGGCCGCCTCTCCCGAGCTCTTCTTGGCGCTGATCGCGTCGCCGAGCATGACCAGGCAGTACGGGCAGCCGGTGGAGATCGTGTCCGGGCTCGTGCCGAGCGCCTCGTCGATCCGCTCGGTGTTGATCCTCTTGCCGATCCGCTCCTCCATCCACATCCGCGCCCCGCCCGCACCGCAGCAGAACCCGCGCTCCTTGCAGCGGTGCATCTCCTGGGCCCGGACGCCGGGAACCTGCTCCATGATCTCCCGCGGGGGCGTGAACACCCGGTTGTGGCGGCCGAGGAAGCACGGATCGTGATAGGTGATCTTCTCCTCGACCGGGTTGACCGGGGTGAGCCGCCCCTCGGACACCAGCCGGGCCAGCAACTGGGTGTGGTGGATCACCTCGTAGTTCCCGCCGAGCTGCGGATACTCGTTGGCCAGCGCGTTGAAGCAGTGCGGGCAGCTTGCGACGATCTTGCGCGCCCCGGCCTCGTTCAGGGTCTCGATGTTCTGCTGCGCCAGCATCGAGAACACGAACTCGTTGCCCATCCGCCGGGCCGGGTCGCCGGTGCAGGTCTCGGCCGGGCCGAGCACCGCGAACGAGACGCCCGCGGTGTGCAGAAGCTCGGCGATGGCCCGGGTGGTCTTGCGCGCCCGGTCCTCCAGGGCTCCCGCGCAGCCCACCCAGAACAGGTACTCGACGTCGTCGCCGATCGGGCCGTCCACCACCGGGACCTCGAACTCCAGGCCCTCGGCCCAGTCCAGCCGCCTGGCCTCGCCCATGCCCCACGGGTCGCCCTTGTTCTCCAGGTTCTTCAGCATCGAGGACGCCTCGGTGGGGAACGCGGACTCGATCAGCACCTGGTGCCGACGCATGTCGGTGATGTGGTCGATGTGCTCGATATCGACCGGGCACTCCTCCACGCAGGCGCCGCAGTTGGTGCAGGACCAGAGCACGTCGGGATCGATGACGCCGTTCGCGTCCGCGCCGCCGACCAGCGGGCGCTCCGCCTCGGCCTTGACCGAGTCCGGCAGCTTCTCCCTGGCCTCGCCGGAGGCCAGCAGGTACGGCGCCTTGGCGAAGGCGTGGTCGCGCAGGTCGAGGATCAGCATCTTCGGCGACAGCGGCTTGCCGGTGGCCCAGGCCGGGCACTGCGACTGGCAGCGCCCGCACTCGGTGCAGGTGGCCATGTCCAGCATGCCCTTCCAGGTGAAGTCCTCGATCTTGCCCCGGCCGAAGACATCGGTGTCCGGGTCGGCCTCCTCGAAATCGAGGACCTTGCCGCCGGATCGCATCGGTTGCAGCGCGCCCAGGCCGTTGGGGCGCCGGGAGAACAGCACGTTCAACGGGGCGATCGCGATGTGCAGGTGCTTGGAGTAGGTGACGAACACGCCGAAGCCGAGGATCACCGCGAGCTGGGCCAGGATGAACGTGGTCTCCAGGGCCTTGTTCGCGGTCAGGCCGAGCGGATGCAGCCAGTGCCCGACGATCTGCGAGGCGAACGCGCCGTGGGCGTACGGGAAGTCGCCGGTGTTGATCTGCGCGCCGCGATAGATCAGCAGCGTCGCGATCACCAGGAAGATCAGGAACAGCACCAGCCACGCCGCGCCGGTGTGCGACCCGGAGAACCGCGACGTGCGCCCCTCCCGCCTCGGGTCGGCCCGCAGCCGGAT
>JASIJN010000454.1 GCA_030050125.1 Streptosporangiaceae bacterium
CGCCACCACGCCGGCCGCGACCATGCCGCCGCGCGACCTGAATCGGTTAGATATCTGCATTCGCCCACAGTATCGGCCACGCCGGACAGATCATGACATGGGGGTTAAGGCACCTAAAGCGTGATACAACAGGCGTTAGCCACCCCTGCGGGCGAATCCGGCCTTCCCGGCCCGCTCAGACGGACGGCAGGCCGGCCAGGCGCTGTTCCAGTCGCTCTATCTCCGCGCGAGCGGCGGCCAGCCGGTCGCGGTTCTTAGCCACCACGGCCTCGGGCGCCCGCTCGACAAACGACGGGTTGGCCAGCTTGCGCTCGGCCTGGGCCAGGTCAGCCCGGGCGGTTCCGAGGTCCTTCTCCAGTCTGCGCCGCTCGGCGCCGATGTCGACCGCGGCCGCGGTGTCCAGCCGGACCATGACCCCCTCGGCCTGCACCGACGCGGTGGGCGCGAACGCCTCGCCGGGCTCGGCCAGCCGCAGCAGCGAGCGGACGCTGGCCTCGTGCCCGGCCAGCGGCGTCGCCTCGATCCCGTCCAGCGCCGCGGGGACCGGCGCGGAAGGCCGCAGTCCCTGGTCCGAACGGAACCGGCGGACCTGCGTGACCAGCCGCATCAGAGCCTCGATCTCCGCCTCGGCGGCCGGGTCGCGCCGCAGCGGCGGCAGCGCGGCGGCGGCGCCAGCGCCGAGGTCCCCGGGCCACGCGGCCACCATCACCGAGTCGCCGCCGGTCAGGCCGGTCCACAGCTCGTCGGTGACGAACGGCATCAGCGGGTGGATCAGCCGCAACAGCCGGTCGAGCACGTGCCCGAGCACGGCCCTGGTCGCCGCGACCGCGTGGGCGTCGGTCCCCGCGAGCGGCGCCTTGGCCAGCTCCAGGTACCAGTCGCAGAACTCGTCCCACGCGAAGTGGTACAGCGCCTCGCAGGCCTTGGCGAACTCGAACTGCTCGAACAGTTCGTCCACCTCGGCCGTGACCGCGGCGAGCCGGGACAGGATCCAGCGATCCGCCGCGCTGAGCGCCGCGGGCCCGGGCTCGGCGGGGCCGGGCAATGGCGCCGTCGGGTCCGCCCCGTTCAGCAGAGCGAACCTGGCCGCGTTCCACAGCTTGTTGCAGAAGTTCCTTGCCCCCGCCGCCCACTCCTCGCTGACCGAGACGTCGCTGCCGGGGCTGGCCCCACGCGCCAGGGTGAACCGGGTGGCGTCGGCGCCGAAGCGGTCGATCCAGTCCAGCGGGTCGACGGTGTTGCCGCGCGACTTGGACATCTTCTTGCCGTGCTGGTCGCGGACCAGGCCGTGCAGGGCCACCGTCCGGAACGGCACGGCCTTGGCGGGCTCCTCGCCGGACATCGCGTACAGCCCGAACATCATCATCCGGGCCACCCAGAAGAACAGGATGTCGTAGCCGGTGACCAGGACGCTGGTCGGGTAGAACGCGCGCAGGTCCGCGGTGTCGTCCGGCCAGCCGAGCGTGGAGAACGGCCACAGCGCGGAGGAAAACCAGGTGTCAAGGACGTCGGGGTCCTGGTGCCACCCCTCGCCGGCGGGCGGCCGCTCGTCCGGGCCGACGCACACGACCTCGCCGTCGGCCGAATACCAGACCGGGATCCGGTGCCCCCACCACAGCTGGCGGCTGATGCACCAGTCGTGCATGTCGTCCACCCAGTCGAAGTAGCGCGCCGCCATCTGCTGCGGGTGGATCCGGACCCGGCCGTCCCTGACCGCCTCCGCCGCAGCCTTGGCCAGCGGGCCGACCCGGACGAACCACTGCAGCGACAGCCGCGGTTCCACGGTCGTTCCGCATCGCTGACAGTGCCCGACCGCGTGCAGGTACGGCCGCTGCTCGGCCACCACCCGGCCCTGCTCGCGCAGCGCGGCCAGCACGGCGGGCCGGGCCTCGAACCGGTCCAGGCCCTGGAACGGGCCGTGCGCGGTGATCACTCCGCGCTCGTCCATCATGGTCAGGCTGGGCAGGTCGTGACGGCGGCCGATCTCGAAGTCGTCCGGGTCGTGCGCGGGCGTCACCTTGACCGCGCCGGTGCCGAACGCCGGGTCCACGTGGGGATCGGCCACCACCGGGATGCGCCGCCCGGACAGCGGCAGTTCCACCTCGGCCCCGACCAGGCGGCTGTAGCGGGGGTCGTCGGGGTGCACGGCGACCGCGGTGTCGCCGAGCATGGTCTCCACCCGGGTGGTGGCGACCACCACCGAGTATTCCCCCTCGCCGTACCGGATCGAGACCAGCTCGCCCTCGTCGTCGGTGTGATCCACCTCGATGTCGGACAGGGCGGTCAGGCAGCGGGGGCACCAGTTGATGATCCGCTGCGCCCGGTAGATCAGTCCGTCGTCGAAGAGCCGCTTGAAGATCGTCTGGACCGCCCGGGACAGCCCCGCGTCCATCGTGAACCGCTCCCTGGACCAGTCCACGCTGTCGCCGAGGCGCCGCATCTGGCCGAGGATCGCTCCGCCGGACTCGGCCTTCCACTGCCAGACCCGCTCGACAAAGGCCTCCCGGCCCAGGTCGTGCCGGCTGAGGCCCTGCTTGCCGAGTTCCCGCTCCACCACGTTCTGTGTGGCTATGCCCGCGTGGTCCATGCCCGGCAGCCACAGCGTGTTGTAGCCCTGCATCCGGCGCCGCCGGACCAGAGCGTCGATCAGGGTGTGGTCGAGCGCGTGGCCGATGTGCAGCGATCCGGTCACGTTGGGCGGCGGGATGACGATCGAGAAGGCGGGCGCGGCCGAAGAGGCGTCGACGGCGAACAGGCCGCGCTCCTCCCAGAGCCGGTACCGGCGGCCTTCCACCTCGGCCGGCGCGTACTGCGGAGGAAGCTCGACAGGGTGCGGTGCAGTCACGCCACGGAAGTCTAGTGCCGGACCTGTCGTCCCCCGGGGGCAAGCACCTGTCAGGCGGACTTCTCGCGGGGGGTGCGGCGCTGGGCGTCGCGCGGCACGAGCGTCGGGTTCACGTTCTCCAGCACCGACTCGGCGGTGATGACGACGCGCTCCACGTCCTTGCGGCTGGGCACCTCGTACATCACCGACAGCAGCACCTCTTCCAGGATCGCCCGCAACCCCCGGGCCCCGGTGCCGCGCAGGATCGCCTGGTCGGCCACGGCCTCCAGGGCATCGTCGGTGAACTCCAGGTCGACGCCGTCGAGCTCGAACAGCCGCCGGTACTGGCGGACCAGCGCGTTGCGCGGCTCGGTCAGGATCCGGATCAGCGCCTCGCGGTCCAGGTTGTGCACGCTGGTGATGACCGGCAACCGCCCCACGAACTCGGGGATCATGCCGAACTTGAGCAGGTCCTCGGGCATGACCTCGGCGAACGGGTCGGCCGTGGTCTTGTCGGTCTTCACCCGCAGCACCGCGCCGAAGCCCATGCCGCTGCGCCCGATCCGGTGCTCGATGATCTTCTCCAGGCCCGCGAACGCACCGCCGCAGATGAACAGCACGTTGGTGGTGTCGATCTGGATGAACTCCTGGTGCGGGTGCTTGCGGCCGCCCTGCGGCGGCACCGAGGCGGTCGTGCCCTCGAGGATCTTGAGCAGTGCCTGCTGGACGCCCTCGCCGGAGACGTCCCTGGTGATCGACGGATTCTCGCTCTTGCGCGCGATCTTATCGATCTCGTCGATGTAGATGATGCCGGTCTCGGCCTTCTTGACGTCGTAGTCGGCGGCCTGGATGAGCTTGAGCAGGATGTTCTCGACGTCCTCGCCCACATACCCGGCCTCGGTCAGCGCGGTGGCGTCGGCGATCGCGAACGGGACGTTGAGCAGCCGGGCCAGGGTCTGGGCCAGCAGCGTCTTGCCCGATCCGGTCGGGCCGAGCAGCAGGATGTTGGACTTGGCCAGCTCGACCCCGTCCTCGCCGGACCGCTCGCCGCCGGACTGGATCCGCTTGTAATGGTTGTAGACGGCGACCGAGAGGCCCTTCTTGGCCTTCTCCTGGCCGATCACGTAGGAGTCGAGGAACTCGTAGATCTCGCGGGGCTTGGGCAGGCTGTCCCATTTGAGCTCGGCGGGCTCGGCGAGCTCCTCCTCGATGATCTCGTTGCAGAGATCGATGCACTCGTCGCAGATGTACACGCCGGGGCCGGCTATCAGCTTCTTGACTTGCTTCTGGCTCTTACCGCAGAACGAGCACTTCAGCAGGTCACCGCCATCGCCCATGCGTGCCACCCAGCTACTCCTTTGCCGTTGGGGCCGCACTCGGCGGCCCCCCCCGAACCCGCGGCGCGTGCCCTACGCCCAGCCCTTTCGCCGTAAACCTAGACGGTACCGCGTCGGTGCCTCTCGTTGTGGCTTAAGGCCCGCCTGCCGCCCGCGCGCCGCGGGCCGCAGGCGGGTCCTGCGTTAATCCGGTTAGGACGACCCTACCTCGGTCCGGCGCTTGAGTGTCGTCAGAACCTCATCTACCAGCCCGTACTCCTTAGCCTCCTCGGCCGTGAAGAACTTGTCACGCTCGACGTCGTGACGGATCTGATCCTCGTCCTTGCCGGTGTGGGTGGCCAGGACGCGTTCCATCGCGCTGCGCATCCGGAGGATCTCGCGGGCCTGGATCTCCAGGTCACTGGACTGGCCGTAGCCGCTCTCCACGGCAGGCTGGTGGATCAGGATCCGCGAGTTGGGCAGCGCCATCCGCTTGCCCTTGGTCCCCGCGGCCAGCAGCACCGCGGCCGCGGAGGCGGCCTGGCCCAGGCAGAACGTCTGGATGTCGGGCTGGATGTACTGCATCGTGTCGTAGATCGCCATCATCGAGGTCATCGACCCGCCGGGCGAGTTGATGTACATCAGGACGTCGCGGTCGGGGTCGATGGACTCCAGCGTGATCAGCTGGGCCATCACGTCGTTGGCCGACGCGTCGTCGATCTGCACCCCGAGGAAGATGATCCGCTCCTCGAAGAGCTTGTTGTACGGGTTCATCTCCTTGATCCCGTACGACGTGCGCTCCACGAACGACGGCAGCACGTACCTGGATTCCGCCGGCCGCCACAGCCCGGACGGGCCGCCCTGCCGGTTGCCTGCGTTCACTGTCAGCTCCTCTGCTCCCGGTCGCGCCTTCATGAGACCGGGCCCTCCGTCGGGACCTCGGTGGCGCTGCGGATGACCCGGTCCACGAAGCCGTAGTCCTTGGCCTCTTCCGCGGTGAACCAGCGGTCGCGGTCGGAGTCGATCTCTATCTGCTCGATGGTCTGGCCGGTGTGCATCGCGGTGCGCTCGGCCAGCGTGCGCTTGAGGTACAGGATCTGCTCGGCCTGGATCCTGATGTCGGTCGCGGTGCCGCCGATGCCGCCGTGCGGCTGGTGCATCAGGATCGAGGCATGCGGCATCGCGTACCGCTTGCCGGGCGCTCCGGCGCAGAGCAGGAACTGGCCCATCGAGGCGGCGAGCCCGATCGCGTACGTGGCCACGTCGTTCGGCACGTACTGCATGACGTCGTAGATGGCCATGCCGGCGGTGACCGAGCCCCCGGGGGAGTTGATGTACAGGCTGATGTCGCGCTTGTCGTCTTCCGCCGCGAGCAGCACAAGCTCGGCACAGATCCGGTTGGCCAGGTCGTCGTCGACCTGCTGTCCGAGGAAGACGATCCGGTGCCGCAGCAGCCGCTGGAACAGCTGGTCGCCCAGCGGTATGGGCGGGGCCTCCGCGACTCGCGCCACCAGGGGCGCCAGCCACTCGTCAGGGGCGGGCGTGGTCACGGTGCCCTCCTCGCTCTCGTGTCCGCGCGAATGTCGTTGTCAGTGACCCTAACTCGCGCCCGGGGCCGGGAAGTCCGCCGCCGGCGCCTGTTCGCTGTAGGCGCAGGCTTACCGGCTGTCAGGTCACGGGGCGGGCAGCGGCTCCTCGCCTTCGTCGTCTGCTTCGTCGTCCTGCAGCCCGTCCTCGTCCTGCGCCGCGGACTCGTCGGCGGCCTGCCCGGCCTCGGCGACGGCCGCCTTGATGTCGACCGGACGCCCCGACTCGTCGGTAACCGAGGCCCGCTCGGCCAGCAGGGTCATCGCCTTGCCCCGCAGCACGTCGGCCGCGACGGAGGCCAGCTGGCCTCGCTCGGACAACTGCTTGGCCAGCTGGTCGGGCTGGACGCCGATCCGGTAGGCCTGGTCGGTCACGTAGGCGGCCAGCTCATCCTGGTCCAGGCCCAGCTCCTCCTGGGTGGCCAGCTTGTCCAGCACGAACCCGGCCTTGATCGAGCGCCGGGCGTCCTGATCGAACTGCCGGTCGAGCTGCTCGGCGGTGGAGTTGGTGGCCTCGAGGTACTCCTCCATCGTGTTGCCCGAGCGCTCCAGCCGGCCGGTGAGCGCCTGCTTCCGGCCGGCCACCTCGCGCTCGATCACGTCCTCGGGCAGCGGGACGTCGATCCGGGCCAGCAACGCGTCCAGCGCCCGCTCCCTGGCCTGCCCGGCCTGCGCGGCCCGCCGCATGGTCTCCAGCTGGGCCCGGGTCCCGGCCCGGAGCTCGCCGACGGTGTCGAACTCGCTGTAGGCCTGGGCGAAGTCGTCGTCGAGCTCGGGCAGCTCCCTGACCTTGACGCTGTCGACGGTGACGGTCACCTGGGCCAGGTGGCCGGCGTGCTTGCCGCCGGCCAGCAGGGCGGAGAACGTCTTGCTCTCCCCGGCGGACATCCCGGTCAGCGCCTCGTCCAGCCCGTCGAGCATCTGCCCGCTGCCGACCTCGTAGGAGATGCCGCTTGCCTGCGCATCCTCCACCGGCGCGCCGTCCACCTCGGCCGACAGGTCGATGGAGACGAAGTCGCCCGGCTCGGCCGGGCGCTCGGCGCCCTTGAGGGAGGCGAACCGCTCCCGCAGCGCGCCGATGTACTCCTCCACCTGGTCCGGGGTGACCTCGGCGTTCTCGACCGTGACCGGCATCCCGTCGATGTCGGGCAGGTCGAATTTCGGCCGGACGTCGACCTCCGCGGTGAACGCGAGCTCCTTGCCGTCGTCGAGCTTGATGATCTCGACCGCGGGCTGGCCGAGCGCGAAGATGTCGTGCTCTTCGAGCGCCTTGCCGTAGAACTCCGGCACGGCGTCGTTCACCGCCTGCTCGAGCACGGCGCCGCGCCCGATCCGCTGGTCGATCACCCGCGGCGGCACCCGGCCCGGGCGGAATCCGGGCACCCGCACCTGGCGGTTGACCTCCCGGTAGGCCCGGTCGAGGTTGGGCTTCAGCTCCTCGAACGGAACCTCGATGGTGAACCGGACTCGGGTCGGGCTCAGCTCTTCGACGTCGGTCTTCACGTCGGGGTCACTCCTTGGCTCCCCGCCCGGGCAGGCGGCACGCCGGGCCCGGGCACAGGTGGTCACGCGCGGCCACTCATCACGCACGTCTTCGGTGGCCAAGTCTAGGGCAGCCCGGGCGTGTTCACCCGGCGCGGGTGGTGTTCCGGGCCGCGGGCAGGCCCATCATCGGAGCCTCGGACGGGTGCCCGGCGTCGGTCACCAGCGGACGGCTCGCCGGGCCCAGGGTCCAGCGAAGGAGGCCACATGTCAGCATCCCGTTCCGGATCGCCGGGCCAGCGCGGCACAGGACAGGCCGGTCCCGGCCAGACCAGCGAGCAGCCGGTCGTCCCGCGCCAGGCCGGACCTGGTTCCGCGGGTCAGCACGCGGCCGTGCCGGGCGAGCGACAGCCGGGCCCGCCCACGATCGAGGACCGGGTCGCCATGGGCCGGCTGGCCGAGATGGGCCACCGGGCCTGGATGGTGCTGCTGCTGGCCGCGGTGGGAACCGTGGCGGTGGGCATCATCCTGCTGGCCTGGCCGACGGTCACCCTGACCGTCGCCGCGGTCCTGCTCGGCGCCGGGCTGGTCATCGGCGGGCTGTACCGGCTGTTCGAGGGCTTCCTGGCCAAGGACCTGAGCGGCGGCACCCGCGCCGCGTACGTGGTGGTCGGCCTGATCGCCGGCCTGGCCGGGCTGTACTGCCTGCGGCATCACTCGGTGACCGTCTTCCTGCTGGCGTTCATCGTCGGCGCGTTCTGGATCATTCACGGGTTCGCGGACCTGGGCGTGGCCGCGGCGGCGGGGAAGGTGCCCGGACGCGGGATGCGGGTGATCGCCGGGCTGTTCAGCATCGCGGCGGGGGCGATCGTGCTGTTCTGGCCGGGCATCTCGCTGACCATTCTGGTCGCGGTCTTCGGCGCCTGGCTGTGCTTCTACGGACTGCTCCTGGCCGGGGTGGCGCTGCGGATGCGCCGGGCGCTCAAGGACGCGGCCGCTGTCTCCTAGCCCGCTACCTCAGAGCAGGTCCAGGCGGCGGGCCCGGGCGATGGCGGCGCGGCGGGAGGCCACGCCGAGCTTCCGGTAGGCCGAGCGCAGGTGCGTCTTCACCGTGTTGATCGACAGGAACAGCGCCTCGGCGATCTCCTGATTGGTCAGGTGCGACGGCAGGAACCGCAGCACCGCGAGCTCGCTGTCGGTCAGCAGCTGCGCCTCGGCCCGGTCCGGCCCCGCCTCGGCGTGCGGGAGCTGGGTGTCGAACCGCTCCAGGATCCGGCCGGCGAAACCGGCGCTGCGGCTGGTCGGCGGGACCAGCACGGTGATGGCCGAGCGGACCGGCTGCCCGGCGTCGAGGAACACGCGGCACGCGTCGTCCGGCTCGGCCAGCGCCAGCGCCTGCTCCAGCAGCTCGGCCGCTGTCCCGGTCAACCCGAGGCGCCGGTTGGCGACCGCCGCCGCCACCAGCGCGGCCAGCTTGACCTGGAGCGTCATCTCGTCCGCCGTGCCGTCGAGCACCGGGCCGACGGCCTGCAGCGCGCCGCGGAAGTCTCCCTCGGACAGCAGCAGCCTGCCGCGCATCAGCAGGCTGTCGGCCCGGGCCGTGTGCGGCCCCTCGGCGTCCGGCATCAGGGTCATCCTGGCCCGGCCGGCGTCGCCGGTGCGCAGGGCGATCTCGCCGTCCAGCATGGTCAGCACCCAGTCCAGCTGCGGGTCGCCGGGCGCGCTGGTGTCGCGCAGCCGCAGCACTAGGGCGCGGGCACCGGTGGCATCACCGTCGGCCAGCGCGGCCTTGGCCCTGATCAGCCCGCCCACCACGCCGAATAGGGGCTCGCCCGGTAGCTGGTGCCGGCTGGCGGCGTACTCGTCGGCGTCGTCCAGCATCTTGCGCGCCCCGGCCAGGTCATCCCTCGCCAGGCTCACCTGCGCGGCCGCGAGCGTGGCCAGGCAGGAGGCGGCCGGGTCGCGGCCCGGCCCGGCTGAGCCGGCCAGGCCGCCGGTGCCCGGTTCGCCGAGCGCCTT
>JASIJN010000455.1 GCA_030050125.1 Streptosporangiaceae bacterium
CGTACTGGCCGCCGTGCCGTTCGCGCTGGCCCCCGTGCGGCTGGTCCGGCACGGGGCCTCGGGTCCGGGGCTGATCACCGCGCTCAGCCAGACCGGCCGCCTGCAACTGGCCTTCGGCGTGCTCCTGACACTCGGCCTGGCCATCCGCCCCTGACCGCCGCCCGCCGCCGGCACTCCTTAGCGCCATGCAACCGCGCCGGTGCCCCGCCGGTACCTACGGCTGAATCCGGCGTTACCGGCCGGCCAGGACTGGAGGTACGCATGAGAACGTTCCGCAGCCGCGCGTCATGGATCGGGTTGCCGGTCGCGGCTCTGGTCGTCTCGGGCACGGGCATCGCGCTCGCGGCCACGACCAGCCATTACCATGCCGCAGGGTCACGGTACGCCACCGTGTCCGCCCAGCAGCGGCCGACGCCAGCCCCGAGCCCGGCACCGTCACCCGCGCCCAGCCCGCCGTCGTCATCCAAGCCCAGCCCGGCGCCGTCACCAAGCCCGGCACCGTCACCCAGGCCATCACCGAGGCCGAGGCCGACGCCGAGCGCGACACCGTCACCGGCGCCGTCACCAAGCCCGGCACCGTCACCCAGGCCGACGCCGACCCCGGTAGGCTCGACCACCCCCGTGCCCTCACCCAGCCCTTCGCCGGTGCCGGGGCACCAGAAGCGGTGACGCCGCGCCGAGCCGCCAGCCGGCATTAGGAGCCAGAACGTAGTGAGCCCCGAGGAGTTCACTGACTTCTACGCCGCGTCCTTTCGGCGGCTCGTCGGTCAGCTTTACGCGATGACCGGGAACCACGCGGAGGCGCAGGACGCCGTTCAGGAGGCGTTCATCCGGGCCTGGGCCCAGCGCAAGCGGCTCGACCGCAGCGGCGCTCCCGAGGCTTGGGTGCGGGCCACCGCGTGGCGCATCGCGGTGTCACGCTGGCAGCGCGCCAGGCTCGGCCGGGCGCTGATGCGCTCGTACCCGCAGGCCGTGGTCACCGACGGGCCCGGGCCCGACCGGGTGGCGCTCATCGACGCCCTGCGCCAGGTGCCCGCCGAGCAACGGCGCGCGCTGGTCCTGTACCACGTGTGCGATCAGAGCGTGGCGCAGATCGCCGCCGAGACCGGCGTTCCGGTCGGAACGGTGAAGGCCCGCCTGGCCCGGGGCCGCGCCGCTCTCGCACCTCACCTGCGTGACACCACTCTCCCTGACGGCGCGGGCCGGCGCGGATAGGAGATGACAGATGCCTGAACTCGGAGACGAACTGCGGCGGCTCGCCGCCGAGGGCGCGCGAGAGGCGCAGCCGATGGCACCGGCCAAGATCATGCGCGACGGCGATCGCCGGCGCCGCCGGCGCGTGCTGCGGGACGGGTGCGCGGCCGTCGCGGTGACCGGAGCCGTCGTCGCGGTCATTTCGTCCGGCACGCTGGCGGGTCCGCACGCGACTACGCGTCCCCCCGAGACACGGTCCTCGATCCTGGCGCCGTCCCGTACCCGGCACCGTCCGGCGCCCACGTCCCGGAGGTCAACCGCCGCGCCTACGCAGTCGCCGTCGTCCCCGCCGCGCGGGCCGAGCCCCGCGCCGCGCCGACCGACCCCCTCGCCGTCGCCGCAGCCGAAGGGGTCACTTAGCCCCGGGCCAACGCCCACGCCGTCCCCTTGACCCCGGGCCGACGCCCACGCCCTCCCTTGCCCCCCGGCCGACGCCCGCGCCCGATCCCTAACCCCGGGCCAATGCGCGCGCCGTCCCCTTGACCCGACCCGACGCCCACGTCCGAGTCGCGAGCAAGCGCTTGCTAACGGAACTCGTCAGCGTTGCGGGGTCATCGCTGGCCCGGCTCGGCGGGCGGCAGATGGACATCGTCGGCCTGCGCAGCACCGTCGGCGGCTTCCCGCACAGCGGCCGCCACCTCCGCATCCGCGGTAGCCACAGCCACGGCCGCCTCTGCGCTCGAGGCCTCGTCCGCTGCCCCGGCGTCCGTACCCGCCGGCGCAACCTCAGCAGGCGCGGACGCTGGACCGGCGCCGATGGCGGTGACATCGTCGGCCGCGGCCTCCACCGGAGCAGGCCCGGCCGGTCGTGGCACCTCGGCGCGAGGCACCCCGGGCAGCTGCCCCGCGAGGCCGTTGCTGCTCTCGGCGGCACCGTCCGGGCCGCCGCCCACCCGCTCGAACGCGGAACTCAGCGCCTTCAGCGCGCTGGTCACCTCGCTCGGGATCATCCAGACCGTGTTGCCGGGCCCCTGGGCCAGTTGCGGCAGCACCTGCAGGTACTGGTAGGCGAGCAGCTTGGGGTCGGGGTCGTTGGCGTGGATCGACTGGAACACGGTGCCGATGGCCTGGGCCTGGCCCTCGGCCCGCAGGATCGCGCTCTGCTTCTCGCCTTCGGCGCGCAGGATGTTGCCCTGCTTGTCGCCATCGGCGGTGAGGATCTGCGACTGGCGGACGCCCTCCGCGGTCAGGATCGCGGCCCGCTTCTCCCGCTCCGCCCGCATCTGCTTCTCCATCGCGTCCTTGACGCTCTGCGGCGGGTCGATGGCCTTGATCTCCACCCGGGTGACCCGGATGCCCCACTTGCCCGACGCGTCGTCCAGCACGCCGCGCAGCATCGTGTTGATCTTGTCTCGGGAGGTCAGCGCCTGCTCCAGGTCCATGGACCCGATCACGCTGCGGAGCATGGTCGCGGTGAGCTGCTCGACCGCCTGGATGTAGTTGACGATCTCGTAGTCGGCCGCCCGGGGGTCGGTGACCTGGAAGAACAGGACCGTGTCGATGGTGACCACCAGGTTGTCCTCGGTGATCACGCGCTGGCCCTGGAACGAGACCACCTGCTCGCGCAGGTCGATCAGCGGCTTGACCCGGTCGATGAACGGGACGATCAGGTTCAAACCAGGTTCCAGCGTCTTGCGGTACCGGCCCAGGCGCTCCACGTTGCGCGCCCGTGCCTGAGGCACGATGCGCACGGTCTTGAACACGATGAGCCCCGCCAGCAGGACGCCGACCACGACCACGATGAGGACAGCCAGCTCCATGGCTACTCCCGAGGGTAAACGAGCGCGATAGCGCCCTCGATCTGCATAACGTCGACGGTTGAGCCCTTGGGTATGGTCAGGGTCTCGTCGTACGGGCGCGCCGACCACTCCTCGCCGCCGATCCGGACCCGGCCGCTCTGCGCGGTGACCTCGTCCAGGACGTAGGCCGACCGGCCGACCAGGGCCGCGGTGCCGGTGCGCAGCAGCGGCGGCTGCCTGATGTGGCGCAGCGCGAACGGCCGCACCAGCCCCAGCCCCGCGGCTGAGGTCACGGCGAACGCGCCGAACTGCAAGGCGGCGTTCCCCCCGACGGCACCGACCAGCGCGCCGACCAGCGCGCCCGCTGCCACCAGGCCGAACGCCAGCGTCGCGGTGAGTACCTCGGCCACGCCGAGCACCGCGGCCACGATCAGCCAGATGATCCAGGTCCCCATGTAGCTGCTCCGAGGACAACGTGCACTTACCTTGACACTAACCCCGCGGCGGTAACCGCCGCATCACAGGTTGATGGCGGACTGACCCCGGCCTCTTGACGGTGGGCTTGCCCCGGCCTTCACACCAGGTAACGCAGCGGGCAACATGGAGGGACCCAGACCTGAAGGATCAGTCATGGAGCTTTCCTACAGCCACGGCACCTCGGCTACCCCGCTGCTCGGGGAGACGATCGGGCAGAACCTGCGGCGCATCGCCGGGCGATTCGGCGACACCGAGGCGCTGGTGGACGTGCC
>JASIJN010000054.1 GCA_030050125.1 Streptosporangiaceae bacterium
CGGCCTCGTCCGGGCCCGCGTTCGTCGCCCGCACCGCCATCAGGATGTCGTCCGGCCCGTCCTTCGCGTAGTGCACCTCGACCACCCAGTACCGGCCGTCATCGAACACCCCGGTGTCCATCAGCTCGTACTCCGGCTCATGCCGATCGCGAGCCCCGTTGACCTCGATCAGGTCCCGGTAGGGGAACTCGGCCTGCGGGTAGTGGTAGCGCCACCGGTTCCAGACGTGGCTGGGCACCGCGTCCAGGTACCACCAGTACTCCTTGACGTCCTCCCCGTGGTTGCCCTGCTCGCTGGTCAGGCCGAAGGCCCGCTCCTTCAGGATCGGGTCCCGCCCGTTCCACAGCGCCAGCGCCAGGCACAGCCGCTGCTCCACGTCGCAGAACCCGGCCAGCCCGTCCTCGCCCCACCGGTAGGCCCGGGACCTGGCCTGGTCGTGCGGCAGGTAATCCCAGGCCTGGCCGTCGGGACTGTAATCCTCCCGGACCGTGCCCCACTGCCGCTCGCTGACATACGGTCCCCACCGGTACCACTCGCCGGCCTGGCGCAGCCCGTCCTCCAGGTGCCCGAAGTCGGCCACGCGCTCACGCTCAGCAGCCATGCGTCACATTCTGACGGGCCCGCGACGCCGGGAAGGGGAGGGGGGCCGGGACATGCGCCCCGGGCCGGCCGGCCTGGACTGACGGCGGGCCAGGCTGCAGGATCGGGGAGGGCGCCGTCGCTGGGACGCGCCCGCGGCCCCGAGGAGGCATGGCGCGCATGACCGAGCTGAAGGCGGAGGCGGACCCGGCCGACGTGGGTTTCGACCCGGCGCGGCTGGACCGGGTCGACCGGCATTTCCGGCGGTACGTGGACGACGGCCGGCTGCCCGGGTGGCTGATCACGGTGAGCAGGCGGGGCCGGCTCGCCCACGTCTCCAGCTATGGCTCGCGGGACCTGGAGGGCGGGCTGCCGGTCGAGACCGACACCCTCTGGCGCATCTACTCGATGACCAAGCCGGTCACCTCGGTCGCGGCGATGATGCTGTACGAGGAGGGCGCGTTCGAGCTGCATGACCCGGTGAGCCGGTTCGTCCCGTCGTTCTCCGACGTCCGCGTGTACACCGGGGGCTCCGACCTGAAGCCGGTGACGGTGCCCGCCATCGAGCCGGTGCGGGTCTGGCACCTGCTGACGCACACCTCCGGACTGACCTACGGCTTTCACCGGGCCCACCCGGTCGACGCGCGGTACCGCGAGGCCGGCTTCGACATCGGCTGGCCGCGCGGCCTGGACCTGGCCCAGTGCTGTGACATCCTGGCGGGCCAGCCGCTGCTGTTCCAGCCGGGCGCCGAATGGAACTACTCGGTGGCGACCGACGTGCTCGGCCGCGTGGTCGAGGTGATCTCGGGCCAGCGCCTCGACGAGTTCCTGGCTGAACGGATCTTCGGCCCGCTGGGCATGACCGACACCGCGTTCTGGGTCGACGAGGCCGACCGGGGCCGGCTGGCCGCGCTGTACACGCCGTCCCCCGACCCGGCCCGCGGTCCGCTCCGGATCGACGAGATGGGCCGGATCGCCCATCACCCGCCGAGGATGCTCAGCGGCGGCGGCGGCCTGATCTCGACCGCGGCCGACTACCACAGGTTCACCCAGATGCTGCTGGACCGGCCGGGCAGCCCGGCCGGAGAGCTGGACGGCGCGCGCCTGCTCGGCCGGCGGACCGTCGGCTACATGACCCGCAACCACCTGCCGGGCGGAGCCGACCTGGAGAGCTTCGGCCGCCCGCTGAACGCCGAGGCTCCGCTGCGCGGGGTCGGCTTCGGCCTTGGCGTCGCCGTGGTCATCGACGCCGCGGCGGCCAAGACGCTCGGCTCCGAGGGCGAGTACAACTGGGGCGGCCTGGCGTCCACCGCGTTCTGGGTGGACCCGGCCGAGGAGCTGACCGTGTGCTTCTTCACCCAGCTGATGCCGTCGAGCGCGTACCGGATCCGGCCCCAGCTGCGCCAGCTTGTCTACCAGGCGCTGGCCGGCTGACCGGGGCTAGGCGCCCGAGTCCCGCATCCCGCGCGCGGCCGCGGACTCCTTCCTGACCTCCCGCAGCCGGTACCCGACGAAGCCGGCCAGGGCCAGGACCACGAGGACGACGATCACGTAGCCGCCGATCGAGACGTCGTGCGAGATGCTGTGCCAGGCCCCGCCGAGTTCGTATCCGATCAGCGAGAACGCGACGGCATACACCACGGTGCCCGCCAGGCTGAGCAGGCCGAACTGCGGCGCGGGCACCTCCACGAGGCCCGCGACGATCGACGTGAAGGCACGAATGACCGGCAGCATCCGGCCGACCGCCACCGTCCAGGCGCCCCGGCCCGCGAAGAACCGCTCGGCGCGGTCGATGTCCTTGCGGGTGACCAGGGCGTACTTCCCGAGTCGCTCGACCAGGGGCCGCTCACCGATCCGCCCGACCCCGTAGGAGGCGTACGAGCCCGCGAGCTCGGCGAGCGAACCGATGATGATCACCAGGACGAGGTTGAGGTGGCCCTGGTAGGCCAGCACGCCGGCGAAGCCGAAGGTGATCTCCGAGGAGATCGGGATGCAGCATGCCTCGAGGAAGCCGAAGACGATGAGCGCCGCGTAGCCCGCGTGCGTCAGGAAGCTCTCCATGGGCACCTGTTCTACCGCATCGGGCCGGGTGGGAATGACCCCAACCGCCGGTCAGGAAGCCTCCCAGTTGTCGGGGTCCGCGGTGAACAGCGGCGCGGTCGCCGTGGAGACCGGCACGGCCGCCGGGCTGACGAACGCGCTGCCGCCCGGCCCGGCCTCGACGGCGTCGCCCAGCGCGCTGCCCTGCAGGTACCTGTCCCACGGCAGGAACCACTGGGTCCAGCCGTTGTCGAAGGTGCCGGCCCGCGGGCTCCCGGTGATCGTCACCGGGTCCCCGGGGACCTCCATGTTGTAGTAGATCTCCGCGTCGGCGGGCGGCATGTTCACGCAGCCGTGGCTGACGTTGGTGAAACCCTGCTCGCCGACCGACCAGTAGGCGTCGTGCAGGTAGTCGCCGGACCAGGTGAACCGGACCGACCAGGGCACCGGCAGGCTGTACCCGGGCCCGGTCATGATCACCGGGTTGGCCTTGTCGATGGTCAGGTAGGTGCCGTTGGGCGTGTCGTCGCCTGGCCGCCCGGTACTGATCGGCCAGTGGTCGATCAGCACCCCGTTGCTGTACAGGTTCATGTAGTGCGTGGCGGTGCTGGCCACCACGATCAGCGACGAGCCGATCGTGAACGACTGGGTCAGGGTGTGGTCGCCGTACACCCCGGGGGCGCCCTCGACCCCGTTCAGGTGCCCGGTGAAGCTCACCTGGGTGTGCGGCGGCCAGTAGCTCTCCGGCCGGAAGTACGCGCAGACCGGCGCCATGTTGCACGGGTCGTCCCAGTACCAGGACCCCACGACGGGCGTGGAGGTGGTCACCTGCAGGGCGCGTTCCACCGCCGCCTTGTCGGTGATCTGCTGGCTGAAGTACAGGATGATCGGCATGCCGACGCCGTAGGTCGCGCCCTGCGCCTCGTAGATCTGCGTCGAGAAGGTCTGCGACGGGGTGAAGGTCTTGAACGCCGAGGTCTGCGTCACGGTCTTGCCGGAGGTGCCTGCCGCCCTCGTGCCGGCCGCCTTGGCGACGACCGTGTAGCTCTGCGACACGTCCAGCGCCCAGGTGCTATGCCACACCGTGCGCGCGGCGTTCATGGACCCGGTGACCTGGTCGCCGCCGGTGGTCACGCTGACGTTGCTGAGCTTGCCGTGGTCGGCCCTGACCGTGATGCCCTGGCCGGGCGCGGTGTCGGTGCTGCGGTTGCCCGGCGTGATGGACACGGCCAGGCCGCCGGCCGCCGGGTTCCCGGAGCGGTTGCCGCCCGGGGTGCTGCTTGCGCCGGAGCAGGCCGTGATGACCAGGCCCAGCGCGCCGCAGAGCGCCACCGCGGCCATCCAGCGGAACCTGCGTGCGGCTGACGGGCCGGTTGCGCCCACGTCGGAACCTCCCAGTGCGGTTTCCTGACGGCTCATGTGCCTGCCTGCCGGCCAAGGCTCAATGCTCGGATCGCGGCGCGGCCGCCGGGCCGCCATCACCTGGGGTGCCCGCCACGGCACCGGACCGGTCGCGCCTGGGGTTGCCGTCCCAGCGTAGTCCGGCCTGGCCAGCCGGACGAACCCGCAGGCGAGGAATTCTTCTCGTTCGCGGCAGCGCGATCGCGGCGGACAGGGCGGCGATCCCCACCGCGATCCACATGACGTAGTCGCCGAGCCGGTCGTAGAGCGTCCGGGCCGAGGCCGGGGGGAGTCCGAGCCGGACCAGCGCGACCCCGCGGAACGCCGAGCCCTTCCACTCCAGCAGCCGGCCGCGGGGATCGAACGCCACCGAGTCGCCGGTCAGCGCCGCCTGCACCACCGGCCGCCCGGTCTCGGCCGCCCGCAGCGCGCCGAGCGCCGCGTGCTGGGCCTGGATCCACTCCCAGCTCGCCTGCCAGGTGGAGTCCGAGGTCTGGTAGACGATCAGCTGGGCGCCGTGATCGGTGTCCACCCGCGACATGTCGGGGAACGCGGACTCGAAGCAGATGAGCACGCCGATGGTCAGCGGGCTGCCGTCCGGCAGGGTGGCGCGCAGCACGTGCGCCCCGTTCCCCGGGGTCATGTTCTCCTGCGCGGCCTTGCTGATCTTGGTGAGCCAGCCGAGCTCCCCCCGGAACGGGATGTACTCGCCGAAGGGGACCAGCCGGGTCTTGACGTACCGGCCGTCGATGCCGTTGCCGCCGATCAGCAGCGCCACCTTGGAGTGGTTGCCGTTGACGATCGAATCCTGGTTCACCAGCAGCTGCGCCCGGTCGGCCACCGACAGCGCCTCCAGCCGGCGAAGCTGCCGGGCCGAGCTGGGCAGGCTCAGGTCCACGGCCACGCTGCTCTCGCCCCAGACGATCAGGTCGGCGTGGTCGGGGCCCAGCCCGGCCGACAGCCGCTCGCTGGCGTCGGAGGCGAGCCTGGAGTTGCGCACCACGCCCGGCTGGACCAGCGCGATCGTGACGTGCCGGGTGACCGGCGAGGGCGAGGTCAGCGCGAACGCGACCGGGCCCGCCGCGACCGCGACGATCGCCCCGGCCGCACCGATGAGCCGGACCGGCACCCGGGGCGCGGCCACCGCGATCAAGATCCCCGTATTGGCCGCGACCAGGGCGAAGCTGACCAGCCAGATGCCGCCGATCGCGGCCAGGGCCAGGATCGCCGGATGCTGCCACTGGCTGGCGCCGTACACCGCCCACGGCCCGCCGAACCCCTGCCAGGAGCGGGCCCAGTCGGCCACCACCCACCAGCTCGGCACGACCACGATGGCGGCCAGCGCGCGGCGCGGGGTGACCGGCGCCCTGAGCAGGCTCCAGGTCGCGGCGCCGAACCCGGTCCACAACGCGCCGATGACCACCACGACGAGCAGCAGCCCGGGGCCCAGGTTGGGCGTCAGCCAGTACAGCGAGGCGAGCAGGAAGCCGGCGCCGAACCACCAGCCGCGTACCGCCGCCTCGCGTGCCGACGGGGCCGCGCGCATCAGCAGCATGCCCGGGACCAGGCCGAACCAGGCCAGGAATTCCAGGTTCGGGGCCGGGAACGCCAACGCCGGCAGCGCACCGGCGACGAGCGCCGCATAGCGGGCCGGCTTGGCGAACGCGCGCCAGAATGCCACGTTTCCTATTGTGCGGCCGGGCCCGAGGTGCCGACGTCGGTCTCGGCTAAGCCCGTCGCGAGGACCGCCGTTCCGCGATCTCGAGGCCGATCGCCCAGGCGAGCGCGGCGACCGCCAGCGCGCTGAGCACGATCTCCGGCCACCCGCCCAGCCGCTCGGCCAGCGTCGCGCTGGTCAGCAGCGGCACCCGGGCCTCGAGCACGGTCCGCTCCCAGGTCCGGCTGGTCACGATCAGAGCCCCGTCCGGGGCGATGATCGCGCTGACCCCGGTCGTGCCCGCGACCACCATGGCCCGGTCGAACTCGATCGCGCGGACCCGGGCCATGGCCAGCTGCTGCAGGGTCTCGCCAAGCTGGCCGTCGACCTCGAAATCGGCGTCGTTGGTCTGCTCGCTGAGCAGGTTCGCCCCGGCGCTCACCTCCGAGGCGACCAGGTTGTCGAAGCCGACCTCGTAGCAGATCACGTCGCCCAGCCTGATCTTCCCGATCCGGAACACCACCGCGCGGTGCCCGGCCGTGAAGTTCACCGGCTGCAGCGAGGGCAGCGAGCTGAACGACGAGATGAGCCCGCGGAACGGTATGTACTCCCCGAACGGCACCAGCTGGCGCTTGACGTAGATCGCGACCGGCCCGCGGCCCGGCAGCCACAGCTGCCCGGCGTTGCGCAGCGGGTTCTGCAGCACCGCGCCGACGAGCAGCGGACGGTTGATCGCGGCGACCGCGTCCGCGATCGTCGCGTAGATCTGCGGGTACAGGCCTGGATCGAGATCGGTCGAGTTCTCCGGCCAGATCACGAGGTCCGGGGCGGGCCGTGAGCCGGCCCTGACCTGGGCGGCGAACTGCTCGGTCGCGGCGGCATGGTTGTCGGTCACGGTCGTTTGCCGCTCCAGCTTGGCCAGCGTCCTCGAGTGCGGGACGTTGCCCTGTACCGCGGCGACCTCCGCGGTCGGGCCGCCGGGGCCCGGCATTCCCGAGGGGAGCAGCGCGCCGGCCAGGGTCAGGCCGGCGGCGGCCAAGAAGGCGAGAGCCGGGACCACGCGATCCCGCAGCGCTGGCCGGCCCGGGCCGATCAGCAGCCAGGCCAGCGTGGTCCCGGCCAGAGCGACCAGGAAGGTCAGCAGCGGCGGCCCGCCGACAGCCACCCAGCGGACGGTCGGCGCCTGGGCCTGGCTCATGGCCAGCCGGCCCCAGGGAAAGGCGTAGGGCCACCGGTCCCGGAACGCCTCCACGCCCGCCCACCAGCACGCGACCGCCACCGGCCAGGCCGGGAGCCGCAGCATCAGCCGCTGGCCGACGCAGAACACCGCGAAGATCACGGCCTCGGCGATGGCCAGCGCGGCCCACGCGTACCAGGCCAGGTTGATCAGCCACGAGATCAGCGGGACGAAGAACGCCAGGCCGAAGCAGAGCCCGACGACGAAGGACCCGCGCAGGCTGCGCTGCCACAGCGCGACCACGAGCAGCGCCGGGCCGACCGCGGCGAGCGGCCAGATCCCGGTGGGCGGGAATGCCGCCGCGAGCGCTAGGCCGCCGGCCGCCGCCACCAGCAGGGCCGGCAGGGTGCG
>JASIJN010000456.1 GCA_030050125.1 Streptosporangiaceae bacterium
AGTGTTGGGTGGCTTTCGGGCGGGGGCGGGGGCGGCGTGGAGTGGTGGGGCAGGTGGCGGGGTGGGGGCTGGGGTCAGGTGGCGGCGGGGGAGGGCGTGCTGGCGGCGCTGCTGAGACCGGCCTGCTCGCGCAGGCGGTCGGCCACGTCGGTGCGCTCCCAGGTGAAGTCCGGCTCGGCCCGGCCGAAGTGGCCGTACGCGGCGGTGTCCTGGTAGATCGGGCGAGGCAGCCGGAGATGCTCGCGGAGCGCGGCCGGGCGGAGGTCGAAGTTCTGCCGGACCAGTTCCAGGATCGCGGCACGCGGGATCCGCTCGGTGCCGAACGTTTCCACCAGCAGCGACAGCGGCCTGGCCATCCCGATCGCGTAGGCCACCTGCAGCTCGGCTCGGTCGGCGAGGCCCGCGGCCACGATGTTCTTGGCCACGTAGCGCGCGCCATAGGCGGCGGACCGGTCGACCTTGGACGGGTCCTTGCCGGACAGGGCGCCGCCGCCGTGGCGGGCCGATCCGCCGTAGGTGTCCACGATGATCTTTCGGCCGGTCAGGCCGGTGTCGCCGCACGGGCCGCCGACCACGAACCGCCCGGTCGGATTGACGTAGAAGCTGCGGCGAAGGTCGCCCGGGTGATAAAGGTCCTCGGGCAGGACCGCCGTGACGACCTCGGTCCAGAGCGCGTCGGGGAGCTTGTCCTCCGCGCCCTCCTGGTGCTGAGCGGAGATCAGCACCTTCTCGATGGCCACCGGCCGGCCGTCGCCGTCGTAGCGGACGGTCACCTGGGTCTTGCCGTCCGGCCGGAGGTAGGGCAGCACCCCCGTCTTCCTGACCTCGGCCAGCCGGCGGGCCAGCCGGTGCGCGAGCGCGATCGGCGCGGGCATGAGCTCGGGGGTCTCGTTGGTCGCGTAGCCGAACATCATGCCCTGGTCGCCGGCGCCGACCTGGTCATAGTCGTCTGACGCGCCGTCGCCGCGGGTCTCGTGGGAGCGATCGACGCCCCGGGCGATGTCGGGCGACTGGCGGTCCAGCGCGGTGATCACGCCCACCGCCTGGCCGTCGTAGCCGATGTCGCCGGAGTCGTACCCGATGTCGCAGATGGTTCGGCGGGCGATGTCCGCGAAGTCGACGCGTGCCTCGGTGGTGATCTCACCGGCGATGACCACCAGACCGGTGGTCACCAGCGTCTCCACCGCGACCCGGGAGGGCGGGTACTCGCTCAGGGCCGCGTCCAGGATGGCGTCGGAGATCTGATCGGCGATCTTGTCGGGATGTCCTTCGGTCACCGACTCGGACGTGAAGTGAAATCCGTCCTGGTCGCGCTGGCTCACTTGGTTACCCCTTGCTCGGAACGGGTGATCGGGTGGTGGTGCCGGGCTCGGGCGCGGTGGCTCGCGTAGGCGGCGCGGCGGGTTGGCTCGCGGGGGCTGGTCTGGCGGGGGCGGCGGCTCGTTTGGGTGGCGCGGTGGACTGGCGCGCGGGGGCTGGCCTGGCGGGGGCGGAGGTGGCGGCGGGGGCGGTCGGGGTCGCTCCCGTGATCTCGGCGCGGACCTGCGCGGCGCCGGTCACCATCGCGGCGAGCTTGGCCCGGGCTATGTCCGGCAACAGGTGGCGCAGGCCGCAGTCGGGGTTGATCACCAGCTTCTCCGGCGGCACGAAGCGGAGCGCCCGCCGGATCCGCTTCGCGACCAGGTCGGGCGACTCGACCTGCTCGGTCTTCACGTCGATCACGCCGAGCCCCAGGCCGCGATCCCAGTGATGCTCCGCGAGCAGGCTGAGGTCCTCGTCGCCGGTCCGGGCGAACTCCAGGGCCAGCCGGTCCACGTTCGCCTCCTTGACCGCGGGGAACAGGAAGTCGTAGTGCCCCTCCCAGAGCGGCCGGGCGTACCGGTTGCCGTAGCAGACGTGCAGCGTCCAGCTGACGTCGGCGCCCTCGGTCACGATGTTGACCGCCTCGATGGCCAGCCCGACGTCCTCGGGATAGCCGGCCAGGAACGGCTCGTCGATCTGGAGCACCTGGGCTCCGGCCCGGGCCAGCTCGGCCGCCTCCGCGCCGAGCATCCGGGCCAGGGCGCGCACCAGGTCAGCATGGGAGGGGTAGACGTCACCGGCGACCCGGATCCGGCGGGCCAGCGAATATGGCCCGGTGATGGACAGCTTGACCGGCCGGTCCGTCAGCTGCCGGACGAACCGGAAGTCCTCGGCCAGCCCGAGGTTCGCCCGGCCCGGTGCGGGCAGCTCGTGGCTCAGCTTCGCGTCGTAGTAGTCGAAGTAGTCGGCCTTGTCCGGGCGCGCGATGTCGATGCCGGGGATCCTGGCCAGCAGATAGTCCACGTCGTTGTCCCGGCGCAGCTCGCCGTCGGAGACGATGTCGATGCCGGCCTGTTGCTGGTCCATGACCGCGGCCTTGATCGCCATCTCGTGGATCTCGTCGAGGTACCGGCGGCTGATCCGGTGCCGGTAGTAGTCGTTCTTCAGCTGGCCAAGCCATTCGGGCACCGAATAGGACCCGATCACCGTGGTCGGCAGCAGGACCGGAAGCAGCGGGGCTTCGCTGGCCGGCCGCGCGTCGCTCATTCCCTGACTCCTGCCGTCAGCGTCTTGACGTTGGATGACGGCCGCGCCGCGAACGGGAGGATGCGGACGTCGAAGCCAGCCCGGCCGCCGATATGGCGCAGCAGCGGGCCGTTGACCCAGTTCACGACCGACCCGTCGTACTTGCCCGGGCCGAAGAACCCGGACTGGTAGCGGCGGACGTCGTCGAGGAACAGGTCGTGGCACTGCAGCCGGCCGAACGGGTGCAGCAGCGGGAGGGTCTCGGCGAAGCTGCTCAGCGCGCCGTTGTTCACGTGGATCCGGATCTCGCCGTACGACTCCAGCTGCGAGCGCAGCAGGTCGCCGTGCAGGTCCGGGGTGACCTGGTACAGGTCGAGGCCATCCAGCGGCCGGTATCGCTCCTGCAGCTTCAGCGCGCCCCAGGTGTCGCGCCAGAACGTCACCGCCTGCACGGTGTCGCTGAAGTGCTGCGGCATCGCCTCGCACAGCAGCTCAGGGCCGAGCCGGAGCAGCTTGTCGACCAGCTCGGAGATCTTTCCCGGCGTCGCCGAGCACTGCTGCGCGATCCGCTTGGCGTCGGCGAAGGGAAGGTAGGCCCGGGTCTCGACCTGGTAGGTGCGACCGCCGATGCGGGCGACCTCGTCGCTGGGCAGGTTGTCGTAGACGTTGGAGATGTAGACCAGGAACGCCTTGCCGCGCAGGAAGCCGAGGCTGACCGCGGGGTGGGTGGCGTCCACGACCAGCGCGCTCACGTGGTCGCCGTGGTGCGCGACGGCCTTCAGCGCACGCCCGAGCACGTGCGGCGAGTAGTCGCCCATGATGTAGTGCAGCCGTCGGTAGTAATCGCGGCTGTGCGCCTGGGACAGGGCCACGAACTCATCCAGCCAGGTCTGGGCCTGGTTGCCGTTGCCCACCCCGAGTTCCACCACGTAGAGCTCGGCGGGCAGCGCGCTGCGGGAGTCCAGGTCGTCCCAGGTCTTGAACAGCTCCAGGATGAGCTCGCGCACGGCCGCGGTGTTGCGGGCGTCGCTCTCGCCGCCGGGCAGGGCCTGCTCGTAGTCGTGGCCGGTGGCCTGCTCCCACAGGGACAGTGCCTGCCAGTACAGCGCGTTGAACCCCCAGATGCAGCTCTGCCGGCCGGGCACCCACGGCCCGAGCGGCACCCGGGTGGAGGACTGCGGCTGGGTGTGCTCGCCGAGCAGGCTGCTGATCACCGACCGAAGATCGGCCTCAGCGCAGCGGCGCAGATCGATGGCCATTTCCAGGCCGGTCTCGGGGGCTGCGTCGCG
>JASIJN010000457.1 GCA_030050125.1 Streptosporangiaceae bacterium
CGGCTCCACCCGGCTGTTCGCCCACCTCGCCTCGCTCCCGGCCGGCCTGGCCTGTCCCGGGGGCGTGGGGCTGACCACCGCGCTGAGCGTCCTGCCGGGCGGCTGGGTGCTGGTGGGCAGCCTGCCGACGATGGCCGGCGGCGCCCTGCCCGGCGCCGATCCGGCCGGCTGCCTGATCGTGCTGAACGACCAGGGCATGCCGGTCAGGACGTTCACCAACTCCCGCATCGTGGGCCCGTGGGACATGACCGCCACGTCGAACGCGACGTCGGCGCAGGTGTTCGTGTCCAACGCCCTGGGCGGTAACACCAGCACCCACGACGGGGTTCCGGTCGCGGGCAACTGCACCGTGGTGCGGCTCGACCTAGCGCTCGATGGCGCCTCTCCCCCGGTGCTGACCAGTTCGACGGTCATCGGGACGGACTTCCCGTGGATCGCCAACAAGGCCGCGCTGGTCCTCGCGCCCACCGGGCTGGCCCTGGGCCGCAACGGGACGCTGTACGTGGCCGAGACGCAGACGAACTCGATCTCGGCCATCCCGGGAGCGCTCACCCGCACCACCGCGGTCGCCGCCCCGTCGGGCACGATCGCGGCCGGCGGTGCGCTCAACGCGCCGCTGGGCATGACGATGGCGCCGGACGGCGATCTCATCGTGGTCAACGGCAACGACGGCAACGCCGTCGAGGTCAGCCCGGCGGGTAAGCAGGTCGCGACCAAGACGCTGGTGAAGGACGGCGCTGGAGACCTGTTCGGAATCCAGGCGACCACCAACGGCCTGCTGGCGGTGAACGACGGGACCAACGCGCTGGACCTGTATCGCTTCTGACGAGGGCGGGCCGGGCGTCAGTTAGCTGAGCGCCGTCGCCCGCCGGTCGACGGCGCTCAGCGCGTCGGTCAGCAGGCCCAGGCCCTCCTTCGCGTCGGCCTCGGACAGGGTCAGCGGCGGCGCTATCCGGAGCGAGTTACCGAACAGCCCGCCCTTGCCGATCAGCAGCCCGCGCTCGCGGGCCTCCTCCAGCGCGCGGCCGGCCAGGGCCGGGCTCGGCGCCCGGGTGACCGGGTCGACCAGGTCCACGGCGAACATCAGGCCCTTGCCCCGGACCTCGCCGACCGTGGCCAGCGGCCCGGTCGCGTCCCGCAGCCCGCCGATGAGCAGCTTGCCCAGGACCGCCGCGTTGCGCTGCAGGTCGTGGGCGAGCAGGTAGTCGAGCGTGGCGTTGGCTGCCGCGGTCGAGAGCGGGTTGCCGCCGAAGGTGGATATGCCGTTGCCGACCGGGCCGTCCATCAGCTCGCGGCGCGCGACCACGCCGCCGATCGCGAACCCGTTGCCGAGGCCCTTGGCGAACGTGATCATGTCAGGGACCACGCCATGCGCGTCGATCCCCCAGAAGTGCTCGCCGGTCCGGCCCCAGCCGGTCTGCACCTCGTCGGAGATCAGCAGGATGCCGCGCTCGGCGAGGACCTCGTGGTAGGCCCCGAGCAGCCCGTCGGGCGGCATCGCGAACCCGCCCACGCCCTGGATCGGCTCGGCGATCAGGCATGCCACGTCGCCCGCGGTGGCGGTGGCCAGCACGTGGCGCAGATCGGCCACGGCGGCGTCGATGTACTCGGCGTCGGACATCCCGGCGAACCCGGGCAGATACCGGTCGGTGCCGTGCAGGTAATGCACCTGGAACGGGGCTAGCTGCGAGCTGCGCCACGCCCCGTTCCCGGTGATCGCGACCGCGCCGAACGAGCGCCCGTGGTAGCTGTTGCGCAGCGCGAGCACCTGGTTGGACCGGCGGGCCGCGGTGGCGAGCAGCAGAGCGGTCTCGTTCGCCTCGGTGCCCGAGTTGGTGAGGAACACCTTGGCGTCCGGTATCCCGGACAGCCGGGCGATCTTCTCGGCCAGCTCGATCTGGTTGCGGATCAGGTACAGCGTGGAGGTGTGCACCACGCCGGCGGCGATCTGGCGTTCCACGGCCTCGCGCACCGCGGGAACGTCGTACCCGAGCATGTTGGTCAGGATGCCGCAGAAGAAGTCCAGGTAACTGCGGCCGGCCGCGTCGGTGACGCGGCTGCCGGATCCGCTGACGATCTCCAGCGGCTCGTCGTAGTACAACGCCACCCAGTTCGGCATGACCTGCCGGTGCCTGTCATAAAGCTCGCCCATGCAGCCAGCCTAAGCCCGCGCACCCCAGGGTGGCTGGGCGGTCAGGTTCGCTGCTCGCGCACCTGGCGCTTGATCCGGGCCAGCATCGCGGCCAGGCCGCGCAGCCGCAGCGGGCTCACCAGGTCGGTCAGCCCCAGCTGGCTGGAGAACTCGCCCGGGGTGGCGAGTACCTCGTCGGCGCTCAGGCCGTCCAGGCCGGCGTGCAGGATCCCCGCGAAGCCGCGGGTGGTGGGCGCCTCCCTCGGGGCGTCGAAGAACAGGTGGACGACGTCGGCGCCGTCCACCTCGACCGCCAGGAACAGCGGCGACTGGCATTCCGGCACCTGCTCGAGCAGGTCGGGGTGGCCGGCGTACCGCGCGGGCAGCGGCGGCAGTTCCTCGGCGAATTCCAGCAGCAGCTGCAGCCGTTCCCTGGCCGGGACCGAGCCGAAGTCCTCGGCGATCTCCTGCAGCCGCGGATTCAGGGTGCCGGTGGTCACGGTGTCGCACCCCGGCGGATGGGCGCCCGCACCGAGTTGCCCCACTCGGTCCATGACCCGTCGTAATTGCGGACCTTCCCGTAGCCGAGCAGGTGGTGCAGCACGAACCAGGTGTGGCTGGACCGCTCGCCGATCCGGCAGTAGACCACGACGTCGTCGTCCGGCCGCAGCCCGACCTCGCCGGAGTAGATCGCCTCGAGCTCCTTACGGCCCCGGAACGTCGCGTCCTCGGCCGCGGCCCGAGCCCAGGGGACGTTCCTGGCCCCCGGGATGTGCCCGCCGCGGACCGCGCCCTCCTGCGGGTAGTCGGGCATGTGCAGCAGCTCGCCGCTGTACTCGCCCGGCGAGCGCACGTCGATCATGGGCGCGCCCAGGTGTGCCGCGACCTGGTCACGGAACGCCCGGAACTCGCTGTCGTCGCGCTCGACCACCGGGTAGCTGGTGGCGGGCCGCTGCGGCACCTCGGTGGACAGCGGCCGCCCCTCGGCGATCCACTTGGCCCGGCCGCCGTCGAGCAGGCGCACGTCCGGGTGGCCGAACAGGGTGCACACCCACAGCGCGTAGGCCGCCCACCAGTTGTTCCGGTCGCCGTAGAGGATCAGCGTGGTGTCCCTGGCGATCCCCTTCTCCGACATCAGCCGGGCGAAGCCGGCCCCGTCCACATAGTCGCGGGTCACCGGATCGTTGAGCTCGGTGTGCCAGTCCAGCTTCACCGCGCCCGGGATGTGGCCGGTCTCGTAGAGCAGCACGTCCTCGTCGGACTCGGCCACGACCAGGCCGGGGTCGTCAAGGTGCCCGGCCAGCCAGTCGGTGCTGACCAGCATCTGCGGGCGGGCGTAGTCCTGGAACTTCGGCGCGGAATCGAATGGCACTGCCATGGTCAGGCCCCTCCGGTCGCTATCTGCCCTCTGCCGCCCCCGGCGGGCCGCAGCTCGTTTACCTATTGCATCACCAGCTAACGCGGCGGCGGCGCTCAGGCTTCCCCCGCGCACAGCGACCTGATCCGCCCGAGGTCGCCCGGCGCGGCCAGCCCGGCGTGATAGAGCCGCAGCTCGGTGGCCCCGGCCCGGAGCACGGCGCCGGCCTGCTCGGCCAGGGCGTCGGGCCGGCCGCCCAGGCCGGCCACGGCCAGCAGC
>JASIJN010000458.1 GCA_030050125.1 Streptosporangiaceae bacterium
TCAGGGTGCGGGCCCGGCTGGAGAGCGTGACCGGGCCCAAGCGGACCGCGCTGGGCGAGGGCTGGTTCGTCACCACGCGGAGCACCTGGTACGCGGGGGACGAGCCGGTCGCGTCGATGCTGTTCCGGATCCTGAAGTTCCGCCCGGCCCCGGCCTCACCCCCCGCCTCGCCCCCGGCCGGCGAGGTGCTGCGTCCGGTCATCACGCCGGACACGGCGTTCTTCTGGGACGGCACGACCGCCGGCGAGCTGCGGATCCAGCGCTGCGGCGGGTGCGGCACGCTGCGTCACCCGCCCGGTCCGATGTGCCCGGCGTGCGGCGCCGCCAGCCCCGGCTACGTGGTGGCGGCCGGCACCGGCGAGGTGTACAGCTACGTGGTGCAGCACCATCCTCCGGTGCCGGGCAAGCGGCTGCCGGTCGTGGTCGCGCTGGTGCAGCTGCCCGAGGGCGTCCGGATGACCGGGGAACTGCTCGGCGTGAGCCCGGAGCGGGCCCGGATCGGGATGCCGGTCCGGGTCGAGTTCGTCCGGGTCGACGACGCGCTGACGCTGCCGGCCTGGCGGGAGGATCCGGCATGAGCGCCGCCGGCGCCGGCCAGGTCCTGCCCGGGCTGGTGCTGGAGGTCACCCCGACGCTGGTGGTGGCCGGCGCGATCGCCACCCGCGACTTCTACGACGTGCACCACGACAGGGACCGGGCGGTGGCGGGCGGCGGCAAGGACATCTTCCTCAACATCCTGACCACGACGGGCCTGGTGCAGCGCTACGTCACCGACTGGGCCGGGCCGCAGGCGCTGGTGCGCGGCGTCGCGATCCGGCTGGGCGTGCCCTGCTACGCGGGCGACACGCTCACGTTCTCCGGCCGGGTGGCCACGAGCCCCGGCCCGGAGGATCCGTCCGGCGAGACCGTGGTGGAGGTCACCGGCCGGTGCGGCCTCGGCGACCACGTGACGGGCACCGTCCGCTTGGTGCTGCCCGCGGGGACCGCCCCGTGACCCGCGCGCCGTCCGCGCCGTCCGCGGCGATCGTCGGCATCGGGGCCACCGAGTTCTCCAAGGACTCCGGCCGCAGCGAGCTGCGGCTGGCCGCGGAGGCCACGCTGGCCGCGCTGGCCGACGCCGGGCTGCGCCCGTCCGAGGTCGACGGCCTGGTCACGTTCACCATGGACAGCACGGCCGAGATCGCCCTGGCCCGGGAGATCGGGGCCGGCGAGCTCACGTTCTTCGGCCAGGTGGGCTACGGCGGCGGGGCCGCGTGCGGGACCGTGCACCAGGCGGCGATGGCGGTGGCGACCGGGGCGGCGAGCGTGGTCGTGTGCTACCGGGCGCTGAATGAACGCTCCGGACGCCGGTTCGGCCGGGTGTCCAGGGCGGCTGTGGAGGCACCCACCTCCTCCGGCGTGGACAACGGCTGGCACTATCCGATGGGCCTGGCCGTGCCCGCCGCGACGGTGGCGATGATCGCGCGGCGCTACATGCACGACTACGGCGCGACCAGCGAGGACTTCGGGCTGGTCGCGGTGGCCGACCGGCGGCACGCCGCGGCCAACCCGCTGGCCTGGTTCTACCGGCGGCCGGTCACGCTCGCCGAGCACCAGGCGTCGCGCTGGATCGTCGAGCCGCTGCGGCTGCTCGACTGCTGCCAGGAGAGCGACGGCGCCGTGGCCGTCGTGGTGACCAGCGCCGAGCGGGCCGCCGGGCTGCGGCAGGCGCCGGCCGTGATCCGCGCCGCGGCGCAGGGCAGCGGCACCGGGCAGTACGTGATGACCAGCTATTACTCGGGCGAGCTCGGGCTGCCGGAGATGGGCGTGGTGGCCAGGCAGCTCTGGCGCCAGGCCGGGGTCGGGCCGTGCGACGTGCGGACCGCGGTGCTGTACGACCACTTCACCCCGTACGTGCTGCTGCAGCTGGAGGAGCTCGGCTTCTGCCCGCGCGGCGAGGCCAGGCACTTCATCGCCGGCGGCGCGATCGAGCTCGGCGGGAGGCTGCCGGTCAACCCGCACGGCGGCCAGCTCGGCGAGGCGTACATCCACGGCATGAACGGCATCGCCGAAGCGGTCCGCCAGGTCCGCGGCACCTCGGTGAACCAGGTTCCCGGCGACGGGCCGGTGCTGGTCACCGCGGGGACCGGGGTTCCGACCAGCGGCCTGATCCTGGGACCCGCCTGAGCCGCGTGACTGTGCCCCGGCCCCGCACCAGCTGACCCGCTCTCCGCCAGGCCCGGGGCTCTCCCGGCCAACTACGAACAAAAAGTTTGTGCGTTCGCACATCATATATGTACGTTGATGTCATGGATGCGAACGCGCGCCTGGCCGCGCTGACCGAACTGCTGCAGCGGGACGGCCGGGTCGAGGTGGCTCACGCGGCGGACGCGTTCGGCGCCGCGGAGATGACCGTCCGCCGCGATCTCGATCGCCTGGTCTCGATGGGCATGGCCCGGCGCGTGCGGGGCGGGGCGATCAGCCTGCTGATGCGCGGCGAGGAACTGCCGTTCGCGATGCGCGCGCTGGAGGGCGCCCAGGCCAAGGTCCGCATCGGCGCCGCGGTCGCGGAGGTGCTGCGCGACGGCGAGGCGGTGCTGCTGGACAGCGGCACCACCGCGGTGCAGGCCGCCAGGGCCCTGGTAGGCCGGCGGATGACCGTGATGGCCATGTCGCTGCACGTGACCTCGGTGCTGTCGGCCAGCCAGTCGGTCCGGCTGCTGGTCCCCGGCGGCGAGACACGCCCCGGGGAACTGGCCATGGTCGGCCCCCTGGCCCTGGCCAGCATCGACGCGCTGCGCTTCGACACCGCGGTGCTGGCTCCGTGCGGCCTGGCCGGAGGCCAGGTAACCGCGCACGACCTCGGCGACGCCGCGGTCAAGCAGGCCATGATCCGGGCATCGGCGCGAGTGATCCTGGCCGCCGACGGATCCAAGTTCCGGCAGACGGCGATGGCCGTGGTCGGCGCGGCCGACGCGCTCGACATGGTGATCACTGACGCCACGGCGCCGGGCGATGCCCTCGGCGCGCTGCGCGCGGCGGGCGTCGAGGTGCGATGTGCCTGAGCTGGCCCTTGCGGCGCCGGCCGGACGCCAGCTCCGCTGGCCGCGGGCGGCGACCGTGTCGGTCTTCTTCATCCACGGCCTGCTGTTCGCCTCGTGGACGGCGCACATCCCGGAGGTCAAGAACCACGCGGGGCTGACCGTCGGCGCGCTCGGGCTGGCCCTGCTGGGTGCGCCGGCCGGGTCGGTGTCGGCCATGCTCGCCTCGGCCCGGCTGCTGTCCCGGCTGGGCAGCCGGCGTACGGTCCGGGTCTGCCTCATCGGCTACTGCGCGGCCGGGCCGCTCGTCGGGCTGGCCGGCTCGCTGCCGGCGCTGTTCGCCGCGCTGTTCGCCTGGGGCGCCTTCCAGGGCTCGCTCGACGTGTCCATGAACACTCAGGCGGTCACGGTCGAGCGGGCCAGGGGCCGCCCGCTGATGTCGGGTTTTCACGGCTGCTGGAGCATCGGCACCTTCGCCGGCGCCGCGGCCGGCGTGGCGGGCGTCGCGGCCGGCATGTCGCTGACGCTCCAGTTGCTGTTGCTCGGGACGCCCGCCCTGGTGATCGGAGTGATGCTCGCCGGGCGGATGCTGCCCGACATCGTCCCGGCCGCAGAAGCGAGCAACGGCCACGCCGCCGCGCCGCGCGGCCCGGCGCGGCTGACACCGGCGGCGCGCGGGGTCTCGCGGTCCGTGCTCCTGCTGGGCGCGATCGCGTTCGCCTCCATGCTGTGCGAGGGCGCCAGCGCGGACTGGGCGTCTGTGTACCTGCGCGGCCCGGTCCACGTCGGCGCGGCCGTGGCCGGGCTCGGCTACACCGCCTACTCGCTGACCATGGTCATCGCCCGCCTGTCCGGGAACCGGCTGCTGGCCAGGTTCCGGGTCCAGTCGGTCCTGCCGGCCCTCGCGGCCGTCGCCGTGGCCGGGTTCACCGTCGGCCTGGCCGACCGCACCGTTGCCGCCGCGCTCGCGGGGTTCGCCTGTCTCGGGATCGGCCTGGCCCTGATCATCCCGACGGTCTCCAGCGCGGCCGGGCGGCTCCCCGGGCTCAGCCCGGGCGCCGCGATCGTGGCCGTGACCACCTGTGGCTGGCTCGGGTTCGTCTGCGGGCCGCCCCTCATCGGCGAGCTTGCCTCGGCGACCTCGCTGTCGCTGGCT
>JASIJN010000459.1 GCA_030050125.1 Streptosporangiaceae bacterium
CGGGCCACGCCAGCCCGCGCCGTCGGCAGCCCCGGCCCGCGACCAGACGAACGGCTCCGCGCCGGATCTGGGTTCCCGTCGTCGCGGCGGCCGCCGCGGTCGTGGCGGGAGCCGGCGTCTTGACCCTCGCCCCTGGCGGCTCGCAGCTCGCGGCCTCAAGGCCCGGCGCTCAGCAGGACGCCGGCCCGATCGCGCCGGTCTACCACGATGCGACCTTGACGGCGGCGGTCGTGCTGGACAAGGCGGCCGCAGCGGCCGCGCGGCAGAAGGACACGAGCGGCAAGTATTTCTTTACCGAGTCGGAGTGGGTTTCTGCCCTTCTCCCGGCGACCGTCGGTCCTGAGATTTACCGGATGGGGCCTCATCTGCGCCGGATGTGGTTCGGCAACGGCGTCGACGGCAGTCTCGTCATGGCTGCGGGCGGAGGGCAGCACAACATCGGCCCGTCGTCAAACTCCGGCCTGACCTGGGCACAGCTGCGGGCCTTGCCGACGGCTCAGGCGCCGCTGCTCGCGATCGTGGCTCGGTTGGCGATGGGCCTCAACCCGAAATACCCGAATTCCAGGGCATTCAGCGAATTCGAGATCATCGGGCAGCTGCTCTTCGAGAGTCCGATCTCGCCAGCGGTCCAGGCTGCGCTGTACCAGGTTGCCGCCGGACTGGCGGGGATCAAGGTCACGGACACCACCGATCTCGTCGGCCGGCCGGCCGTCGAGGTGTACATGGAGCCTGGCCCGGACGATCCGCCCGCGCTGGGTCACGCGCTGTACTTCAGCCCGGTCACGTTCCAGCTGTTGGGTGAAGCAACGATCAACGCGGCGAACGTCAGCTGCCCGGTGCTCGGGTCGTCCGCCATCCTGGCCACCGGATTCGTCAGCTCCGACACCCAGCTGCCGGCTGGCACGCCGACCAAGTTGGAGCCTGCCTACTACAGCAACAGCGCCCCCGGCTGCCCCACGCTGGTCCAGGTCCCGGCCAGGATCGTCACGCCCCGTCAGCTCGGCATGTGGCTCCTGGCCCAGCGGCGCGAACGCCACTGATCATTGCTCGCAGCCGCGGCTGAAGCCGCGAGGGCAGCGAGGCTCCGCCGGACCGGCCGGAGTCGGTGATCCGGCCGCTTCACCAGGCGGCGGCTGCCACCGTGCTACCTGGCTGCAGCGGGTGGAAGTCGCCCTGGCGTACCCAGCCGAACTTGTTACCGGCGGTCAGGAGCCAGTAGGTGCCTGAGCTGTCTGTCCAGGCCGGCCCCTCCCAGATGCCGGCGGCGGTCTTCGGGGTCTTGGCGCGGAACACGACCGCGGTGACCCGCCCGGCCGGCAAGGAGAGGTGCTCGAGCGCGAACGTGCCCGGCGCGTTCGCTCCGCCGAACGCCTCGGCCAGCAGGGCCTTCCCGTCCGGGTTGATCCACGCGCTGTAGACACAAGAACCGGGCGAGCAGCGGGTACTTTGCTGCCACACCAGGCGGCTGTGGGCCTGCAGCGTCCCGCTGCCGCTGTCCACGTTCACCAGGACGACCGCCTCGTCCGCGAAAGCCGCCTGTGACGGCATCCACTGGTAGGCGAACGACAGCGAGCTGCCGTCCGCGGTCCACGCCGACACACCGCCCTGCGCGACATCGGCGGGGGTGGCGGTGGTCACGGCATTGGTCCAACTGCTGACCGCACCCGAGGCCAGGTCCATCACGTGCAGCACCCATGCCGGGCCGGGATGGGCGGGCGTTATGCAGACCGTCGTGTAGGCCAGCCGCGTCCCGTCGGGAGAGGCGGCCAGCGGCCCGAGCATGCCCGACGCGGGCACGCCCACCTGGTGCAGGCCGGTGGGCAGGCCGCTGTCGGTGACGCCGAACTCCAGGAACCGGTCGGCCGGGCACAGCCCTTGGCTGCTCTCCGCCACGAAGAACGTGCGGTCGCTGGCTGCGGCGGAGATTCCCTCGATGCGCCACCGTGATGGTGCGGGCAGCGTGCCGGTGACCGCACCGTCGCTGCTGTTGTGCACCTCGACCTGTGGCGCGGCGGCGTGCGGTGCGCCGTCATTGATCGTCACGTAGAACGCGGGGATGCCGGTCGCGCCGACGGCGGGCGTGACCGTGGTCACCACCACGGCCGTGACCGCCGCCGCCACGACAGCCGCCGCGCCTAGCAGCAGCCACCGGCGCGGGCGGCCCGGGAAACGTAAGGTCCTCATGCCTGTAAGACCGCGCGGGCACGGGTTTGGTTATCGCGGGTGCCCGCTCCGAGAACGGACGAGGTGCACCGAGCCGCGCGGCGCGATCCTCACGGCCCTCAGCAGCTCATACTCGGCGATCCGGCCGCATGGCGGCCCACCACGCCCGGTGCCTTCGCGTGCCGGGCCGGGCTTCCGCCGCAGTTTGACCGATGGCCACGTCCCCGACGCCTGAGGGAGGAGTGCGGCCGCGTCAGCGTCAAGGGTGCAGGACAGACTGTCGCCCGCCGGTACGGCTGCTGCTACTGGGTAAGCGCATAGCGCGCACATCCCCGGCGATCTGTGCCTGACGGTGCCGGGGCAGGAGACGGGGGCATTGGCGCGCTCGACCGCTCTGCAAGGATGGGCGGCATGCGATTCGCCTTCAAGACCGCCACCTTGGACA
>JASIJN010000055.1 GCA_030050125.1 Streptosporangiaceae bacterium
CCAGCCCACGCTCACCTGGTCGCCTGGGTGGTACTGCTCGATGATCGACTCGATGCTGGACGGCGACGACACGCTCTGGCCCGCAACCGAGGTGATCTCATCGCCCTGTGACAGGCCCGCGCTGGCGGCCGGCGACCCGGACAGGACGCCCTCGACTGCGACGCCGCTGGCGGCCTGCCCGCCGGATCCGCCGAACCCGCTGGACCCGCCGAACTCGCTCGACCCGCCGAACTCGGAGGAACCCTGGGAGGACAGCTCCACGCCGAGGAAGCCCGTGGCGCCGAGGTGCACGGTGCTCGAGGAGTGGCCGCCCTCGATCTCACCGGCGATGGACAGTGCCCGGTTGATCGGGATCGCGAAGCCCTCGGTCTCGGACTGGCCGGACGAGGACGAGGACTGCCCGGACGGCGACTGGCCGTAGGGCGACTGGCCGTTCGGGAACTCCCACCACGGCGACTGGCCGTCTGGCGACTGGCCGTTGCCGTACGGCGATTGGCCGTTGCCGAACGGGGACTGGCCGGACGAGTTGCCGGATCCGGTCGAGGCCGCGGTGTCCATGCCGATGACCTGGCCCGCGGAGTTGACCAGCGGGCCGCCGGAGTCGCCCGGCTGGATGTCGGCGTTCGTCTCGATCATCCCGGTCAGCTGCTCGGAGGAACTGCTGTCCTCGTCGCTGGCGGTGATGGACTGGTTCAGCGCGGTCACCGCTCCGGCCGCGACCGACGGGGTGCCGCCCTTGCCGCCCGCGTTCCCCAGGGCGACGACCTGAGAGCCCGACGCGACCTGCGAGGAGTTGCCGAACGACACGGTGGCCAGCCCGGACGCCCCCTGCAGCTGGATCACCGCGACGTCGTCGGTCTGGTCGTACCCGACCACGGTCGCGGTGTAGGTCTGGCCGTTGCCGACGTCGGTCGCCTTGATCGACGTGGCGCCGGTGATCACGTGGTCGTTGGTCAGCACCTCGCCCGAGGAGGTCATCACCTGGCCGGTGCCGGCCGCCTCGGCGTTCTCGTCGCCCAGCGTCGACACGACGTCGACCAGGCCCGGATCCGTCTTGCTCGCGATCTCGGACGTGGTGAGCGCCGTGGTCGACGCGGCCGGGGAGCCGGCCGACGTGGCCCGGACGAAGTGGAACCCCGCCGCGCCGGCCACGAGCCCGACAGCGGCGACGACCGCCGTGATCGCCAGGCCCCGCCTCTTCCTGGGACGGCGCGGCGGCTCGGTGCCCCATCCGCCCGGACCGCCCCGGCCAGCCCACGGGCCCCCGGGACCCGCCGGACCGCCGGGAGCCGCTGGGTCGCCGGAACCACCCGCGTAGTACCAGGGCGGAGCCGGCGGGACCGGCATGGTGTCGTACGAATCGGCCTGGCCCGGATCCTGACTGGCGCTCATGACAGGCACTTCCCTCAAAGCCTCGCTTGTCGTTCGTCAATCCGATACTCGGCTCCGCACCTCCACACCAACCGTGAGCCGGCTGAGGAGCCCCTGAGGTTGTCCAGGACAGAACGAACGGTCAGCAAGCATTCAGGAAGCAGTCAGCAAAAGGCCGGCTGCCAAACAGCGTGGCCCCCGGCCCGCCCGCCAAACGGGAGCGCCGGGGGCCACTCACGACCCTGCCGCGGGGAGCGGCTACCAGTACTGCGTGGTCGCGGCCGAGCAGTTGACCACGGAGCCGACCATCTCGGGACGCTCGAACACCGACTGGATCGCCACCCGGCCCGGTCCTTCGAGCGTGAGCCAGACCGACTTGGCCTGCCACCGCGCCGAGCTGAACCAGTAGTTCCCGTGCGGGTACTCGAAGTGCAGGAACATCCGCACCGTCGGGTCCTTCCAGATCAGGCCGCTGGGCTGGATGCAGATCCGCTCGCGCGGCTGCAGGTCCCGGATGAACGTGTTGCCGGGCGCGTGCAGCAACATCAGGCCCGGCCCGCCCTGGGCCCAGAACCGGTCCATGGTCCGGCCGAGCGGGTAGTGGTATTCCTGCTCGTTGCCGTTCTGGGTGGCGAACCAGACGCCGGACTTCTCCCACTGGTAGTTGACGTTCCCCGTGGCGACCAGGAACCGGTGCTCGACCACGTCGACGGCCTGGTTGTGCTGCAGCGGCACCGCGATGGTCTCGCCGGGCTCGTCGGCGCTGAACGCGATGTGGCCGGGGCCGCGCGCGGTCATCATGATCAGCGGCATCCCGGCCAGCCTGCGGTTCCAGGCGTTGCCCATCTTCATGGCGTCGAGCCGGACCCGCGGGTCGACATGCAGCAGCACGTGGTGGGAGAAGTAGACCCAGTCGTCATCGTGCAGGTCCATCTCCGCCACCGGCACGTACGTGCCGATGATCTGGCAGGTGGACCGGCTGAACTTGATCCGGGCCATGTCCCGGATCGGCGGCTGCTCGGCCCAGCCGGAGTCCGAGACGCGCTCCCGGACATCGACCGGCGCGCCGCAGTGCGGGCAGGTCCCGCCGCCCCCGTCGCTGGGGATGCGGCAGTACGGACAGGTGTAGGTGGCGGTTGGAGTTGACATGGCGGGCCGCCTACTCGGAACCGTGGTGGACGTACATGGACTGGATGCCGACCCGGCCCGGGCCGGTCATCTCGGCCAGGTACATCTGGTGGGAGCCCATCATCCCGGTCCGCACGTTCTGCCGGACCGTGTCCATGGTCACCGAGGAGTCCTTGTACAGGAACCCGCCCGGCTCGATCATGATCTTCTCGCCCGGCTGCAGCGTCTTCTGGAACACGTTGCCGTAGCCATGCAGCAACAGCAGCCCGGGCTCGTTCTGCGTGACGAACCGGTCCAGGTACATGCCCTCGCCGCCGTGCAGCACGTTGGCCAGGCCCTTGATGCGCACGAACGAGTAGGTCAGCGAGTGGGTCCCGGCCAGGAACGCGTGCTCGCGCACGTCGATCTCCATGGACGGGTGCAGCGGCAGCACCACCACCTCGCCCGCGGCGTCGCGGGAGAACGCGATGCGGCCCGGCCCGTGGGCGATGCTCAGCACGTGCGGCATGCCGCCGAGCATCCGCTTCATGCCGCCCGCGGTGTTCATGGCCGACATCGGCACGGCGGGTTCCTTCCAGAGCATCACGTGGTGCTCGAAGAACACCGAGTCGCCCTGGGCCAGCGCGAGCTCGGCCACCGGCACGAGCTCGCCCTCGATCTGGCAGGTGGAGTTGGAGAACCGGAACTCGGTCATGTCCCGCAGCCGGGGCGCCTCGGCCCAGCCCGAGTCGGACACCAAGTTCCTCTTGTCGAGCGGC
>JASIJN010000460.1 GCA_030050125.1 Streptosporangiaceae bacterium
CTGCCCATGAAGGTGATCGCGGTCGACTACCTGGACTCGCCGCCGGTATTCACCATCTACTTCAGCGCCCCGCGGCGCGTCGACTTCCGCGGGCTGGTACGCGACCTGGCCGGCCGGCTGCACGCGCGGGTCGAGCTGCGCCAGATCGGGCCGCGCGACGAGGCCCGGCTGCAGGGCGGGATCGGGCCGTGCGGGCGGGACCTGTGCTGCGCGACGTTCCTCAAGGACTTCGAGCCGGTCTCGGTCCGCATGGCCAAGGACCAGGACCTCCCGGTGAACCCGATGCGGATCGCCGGTGCCTGCGGGCGGCTGATGTGCTGCCTGAAGTACGAGCACCCGCTGTACCAGAGGTTCCATCAGGAGGCGCCCAAGATCGGTGCGTCGGTGGAATCGCCCGAGGGGCCGGGCACCGTGGTCGGCCACAACGTGCCCGCCGACCAGGTGATCGTGAAGCTGGCCGAGGACGGACGACGCTGTGCCTGCCCGAAGGCGAGCGTCTGCGGATCGCGGCAAGCCTACGAGGCAACATACGGCCATTGACCCGTACATTACGCACCGACTCCCCGGCCACAGGCCCCCCGCGGCAGACTCGCCTCCTGGAACGGCCGGCGTTAGCCCGCAGGCGCCCCGATCGCGGCCAGCAGCACCAGGGTCATCGTGGTGACCGCCAGCAGGCCGTGGACGACCACGACCAGCGGGGAGAGCCGGGACCAGGCCGACGGCGCCCCGACCTCCCGCTGCTCGCGAACCGACCGGAGCCGGACCGAGAGGACGGCCGTGCCGCCGCCGATCTTCTGATCGTCCTCGCCGGGAGTTCCCGGGTCGGGCGGCACGGGAGCGCGGCCCGGCAGCCCGATGGTCACCACGGCCATGCCGAGTCCCGCCACCGGGAGCAGCAGGCAGACGGCGGTCCAGGCCAGGGCGGCCCAGCCGACGGCCAGGTAGATGATCCAGAGCGCGAGGCCGGCCAGAGCCAGCCCGAAATGCCCCACAACGACCGAAGGCGGAGAGGCGGTGCTGCTCGCCGGGCTGGCCCGACGGCGCAGAGAGCCGCCGCCGGACAGCCAGCTACCCAGCACGTAGGCACCGCTGGCCGCCGTGACCAGCCAGGCGATCAGCGCGGCGGTGTCCATCCCCAGATCCTGGCCGCCGAAGCGCCTCGCGGCCGGCCCGCTCGCCCCGGGCAAACCGGCCGAGGCCGGCACCGAGGCCGTGACGGGCGGCGGCACGGTGATCAGGTGCGCCAGGTACGGAGCCACCTCGGCCGCCCGCTTCCGCCACACCGCCTTGCGTTCCCCTCCCGCCACGCGGAGTATGGCCACGGCGGCGGCCTGGCTGACGTCGGCCTTGCTGAGGCCCCGGCACGCAGCGGGCGTTGTGGTCACGGTGATGCGATGCTCGATGGCGTACACGCCGTAGTCCGTGCAGCCTTGCGCGGTGGCCGGACTCTCGCTCCCAGCGGCCGTGGCCGTGGCCGCGCCAGCCGCCGATCCGGAGGAGGCATGGGCGCCGCATCCCGCCCCGAGCAGGGCGGCGAGCAGGCCGCCCGCGATCGCTGCGGTCCTGGTGGCGAGTCTCACGGTCTCTCCCGCCTGGTGCCGACCGACGCCGCCGCGTCGCGCGGGCCCGGCCGGCCCGTCCCGGCGTATGTGGCGGGATCTCTGCCATACGGCTCAGGTGATCAATGCCCCACACTAGTGCAGGCGCCGGGCCTCGATGCCGGTAGACTCCTTGGGCTGCCGCCATAAGCGACGGCAGGCCGCCTTAGCTCAGTCGGCAGAGCGGTTCACTCGTAATGAACAGGTCGTCGGTTCGATTCCGACAGGCGGCTCCGCGAAGTTCAAGTCCATGATCAGCGATCAAGTCAGGGTCTTATAGCCCTCTGGGGAGCCAAGCGCTTGCAGGCTCCTGTTCATGGCGTAGCTGACGAAGCGCCGGGGTCATGACGAAGACGCGATCTACTGGGACGAGAGCAAGGGCCGCTGGTACGGCTCGGTTTCGGTCGGCCGTCTCGAGCCATGACTGCGGAGCAAGCTTCTGCGCTCGCTCCTGACTGCGATCTTCCTCGGCGCATGATCGCGCCTATCAGAAGGATGGCCAGGACTAGGCGGCCGAGGACAAGTGCAGCGGGCCCGCACGGCATCCAGGGCGACCGAAGCGTATCTATGCGTCTCTCCGCCTGACGACGAGGAACGTGACCGTGATCAGGACGGCGGCGAGTGCCACGAAGATACCGGTCTCGATGAACTGGAACGGCCAGAACCGGTAGCCGGGCTGATAGGTCGCGAACGAGCGGTAACCGAGGCGCGCCATGCAGGTGAGCGCAGAGCTGATCTGGGCCGTGGGGCATGAGGCCGGAACAGTGCCGGGCCCCACTATGTACCCGGGGCCGACGCTCAGGCTGGTGCTGAACTGACCGCCGGGCAGCACAATGCCGTGCGCGAGCTCCCAGTTCGCCCCCTTCGAGGGCAAGTTCCGGGTCACGCTGTAGATGGTGGTGACCGCGGGCATGTAGTGCACCCGCACCCAGTACATGATCGGCAGGCGGATAGCGAGGAATACGCCGGCGGTCACCGCAAGTGCCGGCAGCGACCGGCCGATCAGCGTTCCGGCGGCGATCCCGAGCGCCACCGCGAATACCGCGTACCCGATCGGGACGATGCCTTGGATGTCGAAGTTGCCCGGCAGGAACTGGCCCTGGTGCAGTGCGTTCAGCGGCGCGTACCACCAGGTGACGATTCCGGCGACCGCGCCGCCGAAGATCGCGCTTGCCAGCAGCAGCCAGCCGGTCTTGGCGGCCAGCCAGTGCCGCCGGGTGACCGACTGCGTCCATGCGAACTGCACTGTCGCGGTTTCCCGTTCCCTGGCCACGGCCGGGCCGCCCCAGAACATCCCGAACAGCAGCGGAACGGCCAGGGTGAGCGTGGTCAGCGTGGTCAGCGGGCCGCTGCCAAGCGACACGGTGTGCGAGAGGCTGCCGCAGGTTCCGTCTTTGGCGCAGTTGGCGAGCGCGGCGTGCCAGCGCGCGGCGTCCTGCAGCCCGGTGATCAGCAGCAGGACGGCGAAGACGGCGAGAATAGCGCCCGCGATGGCGGCGGTGACGCGATATTGGCGCCAGATGACCCAGGTCATCGCCTACCTCCCACGGCGGTCAGCCGCGCGATCGCGGGGGCAGCACCGGCGCCCATATAGCCGAGCACCAGATCCTCCATGTTGACGTCGTTGGATTCCCATTCGGGGTCGGCGATCGGCCCGTTCAGCCGCACCAGCATCGTGGTCTGCCGGGCGGTCCGTTCGGTCTGCACGACGGTGTGCTCCCGTTCGATCGCGGTCGTGTCCTTGCGCGGGCCGACGAGCACACGGTGCTCGCTCAGGAGGTCCTCGATATCCCCGCAGAGCTGGACGTGAGACGCGGACAGCAGGATGAGGTGGTCGCAGACCCGCTCGATGTCCGCGACCAGGTGCGAGGACAGCACGACGGTCAGTCCGCCCTCGGCCATCGCGTCGGCGAGGGTGGCGAGGAAGTGCCGCCGGGCGAGCGGGTCGAGCGCGGCGACCGGCTCGTCCAGCAGCAGCAGCCGCGGGCGCTTGGCCAGCGTGAGCGCGAGAGCCACCTGAGCCCGCTGGCCCCCCGACAGGGTGCCCACGGCCGCGTCCAGCGGGATGTTCAGCCCGCGCAGCCGGTCTCTGACCGATTGGCCGTCCCACCGGGGGTTCATGTGCGCGCCGATGCCGATGTGGGCCTCGGCGGACATTCGCCGGTACAGCGGGATCTCCTGGGCGAGGAACCCGATCTCCGCGAGGAAGGACGGGTCCTGGCGCGGCGCGCCGCCGAGGATGGTGGCCTCGCCGCTGGTCGGGCTGGCCAGCCCGCAGAGCAAGCGGAGCAGCGTGGTCTTGCCCGCGCCGTTCGGCCCGACCAGCGCGGATATCCGGCCCTCGGGTACGGCGATGGAGCAATCGGCCAAGGCGGTGATCCGGCGGTACCGCTTGGTCAGCCCGCGGGTCTCGATGACGGGGGTCAAGCGATCTCCTCCTCGTTCGCAGCGTGCAGCGTGACGCGGAGCAGCGACTCGATGGACTCGTCGTCGAGTCCTGCGGCCCGCGCCTCGCGCACCCAGCGGGCCAGGCCGCGGCCGAGACGTGCGTGAGTGCCAGGCGGCGGGCCGTCCGGTCGTTTGGTAACGAAGGTGCCGCGGCCGGCCTCGGCGGCCACCAGGCCTTCGCGTTCCAGGTCGCGGTAGGCCTTGAGCACCGTGTTGGGGTTGATGGCGGTGGCGGCGACCACTTCTCGGACCGACGGGAGCTGGTCGCCCACGTCGAGCCTGCCCATGCGGAGCGCCTGGCGCACCTGCTGGACGATCTGCAGGTATGGGGGTACTACCGACCGCGCATCCACACGGAACCCGATCACCCTCGCAGCCTTTCAGTGTCTTAGTTATCTAAAACTGTAAGGCGGTGCGCTGCTGCGGTCAACTAACGTCGCCGCGCTGGTCAAGCCCCCGCCCGGCCGCCGGGCGGGGGCCTCGAGCTATGACTGCGGAGGAGGCTTCGAGGCCGCATTCCCGAGCTGGTAGTGGGAGCCGGGATAGATCAACAAATGACCTGACAGTGCAACCCGCACCTCAGATCCACCCCAGCTAGGTTGGTGTGGTGCCCTTGTATCAGGCCATGTCGATGGAACTCCGGACGGACCGGCTGACGCTGCGGCCGTGGGCCGCGGGCGACGCCGAGGATTACCGGGCGCTGATCGCTGAGCGGGATGACGGGGCGGTGAGCGTCGAGAACGCGCGGGAGCGCATCGTGATGCAACTCGCTTCGTCCGAGCGGACGGGGATCGCGCTGCTGACCGTGCGCCGTCGCGTCGAGGGTGACTTCATCGGATACTGCGGGCTGATCGTCGGCCGGGCGAGTGTGGACGAGCCCGAGATCGCCTACGAGCTGTTCCGGCGCGTGCACGGGCACGGCTACGCGACCGAGGCGGCCCGTGCGGTGGTCGAGGCCGCGGCCGCGACGGGGCGGAAGCGGTTGTGGTCAACGGTGGGTAGCTGGAACGCGCCCTCTTTGCGCGTGCTGGAAAAGCTCGGGTTCCACCGTGACCATGTCGATCCGGACCACGACGGCCGGGGCGAGATTATCTGGCTGACCCGGGCGCTGCCTTAACCCTCGGGCCGGATCAACCCAGCCAGTTGCCCGTGCCGGAACAGATGTGGCGATCCGGTCTGGCGCCGCGCGTCGCTGCGGCCGCACGCCGGGGCAGCGGAGCCGGCGGCGCAGCCAGGCGACGCCGTCCCGGGCGCGGCCGGTTTCCCTCCGCCGCCGGTCGTTTGATCTTCCGTGCGCCACACCTCACCTGGCCGGGGGCTCGAGGGTCATGGGCGGCGGGGGCTCAAGGGGGATCGGCGGCGGCTGCGGCTCGCCGAACGCTGCCTCGGCCGCTGACATCGCGCCGTAGTCGGTCGCAAGGTTGGAGTAGATCGAGTAGATCAGCGTGATGAAGATGCCGAGCTTGAGCCACAAGCCGGGCGTGAAGAAGAACAGACCGCAGATCAGCGGAAAGTTGATCAGCCAGTAGATCGCACCCCACTTGTGGACCTTGTACTGCGTGTATGGGTTGGTGGACAGGTCCTTGACGAGCAGGTTCATCCAGCCATGCCGGATGTGCACCGGCGAGTGCGCGGCGTGCAGCCGGGCGACGTCGGCGCGCAGTTGGCGGACCTCGGCGATCAGGGACTCGGTCTCAGTCATAGAGCCAGTATCAGCGCACTCACGACGATAAGCGTGAGTAAAGGTCACGGAGTGGCTGCCGGTTCGGCGCGGCGGGCGACGGCGGGCTCGCCGGTATGCCGCAGCCGGAGCGCCGGGGTCACGGCGCGGACGCGATCCGCGGGACCCCGACCTCCTCGAGCCCGGTTACGCCTGCGGGCGGGTGCCGTTGATCGTCACGCGCACGCCGTAACGCGAGTGCGGGAAGTAGTCCCACACCGCATGGTGCTGGGTGCAGCGGTTGTCCCAGAACACCAGGGTGCCCGGCGTCCACCGGACCCGGCAGCTCAGGATCGGCGATTTGATGTGGGCGAACAGCAGGTCGAGGATGGCCCGGCTTTCCTGCCGGGACAGCTGGACGATGTGCGAGGTGAAGCCGACGTTGACGAAGAGCAGCTTGCGGCCGGTCTCCGGGTGCCGCACCACCACCGGGTGCTCGTTCTTCGGCACCACGTACTCCGGCGGCGGGGTTTCGCCCTGCCACGGGATCAGGCCGTCATGGATCGCGGTCAGGCCGGACAAAAACTCCTTCATCGTCGGCGACAGCATCTCGTAGGCCATGTGCATGCTGGCGAACAGCGTGTCGCCGCCGCAGCCGATCTCCGGGGTACGGGTCACGTAGAGCATCGACCCGAGCGAGGGCTCGGCGTCGGCGGTGCCGTCGGTGTGCCAGTCCTCGCCCGACACGAACTGTGAGTCCTGGTCGGCGCTGATCGCCAGCACCTCCGGATCGCCGCCGTCGAGTTCGGCTAGCTGGCGCTGGCGCAGCTCCCCGAAATAACGGGCGAATCGCTTGTGCTGCTCGACGTTCAGTTTCTGGTCGCGAAAGACCAGCACGTGGTGGGCGAGGAAAGCCTGCCTGACGTCGGCGAGCTGGCCGGCCGTCAGCTCGGCCGCCAGGTCGAGGCCGGTGACCTCGGCGCCGATCACCGGCGTCAGCGGCGCCACGTCGATCGTGGCGTAGGTCTGCTCGGGCCGGTCATTCACGATCCGGTCCGCATCGAGTACGAACTGTTCCACCGGGTCCTCCTTGGTGCTTCGGGTGGCGGGTTCGCGGCAGGCTCACAGCCCGTGGTCGAGCAGGTCGGCCAGGATCAGCCGGCCGAAGGCGAGGTTGCCGTGGACCGGGTCCTCGGCCTCGCAGAGTTCCGGGCGCTGAAAACCGGACGTGTCGGTGACCCGGTCGCGCAGGTCCACGATCTCGACGCCGAGCTCGGCGAGGGAGCGGCGGGCGGTCTCCTGAGCGGCTAGGAAGATCTCCGGATCGGACATGACCGGCACCCGCTGCGGCGGCAGCGGCGCCAGCACCCGCAGGCCGAGGTCACGAGCGTGGCGATAGAACGCGATGGCATCCCGGATCATCGCTGTGACGATGGCGTCGAACAGCGAGCCGGACACGAAGCCCGGCATGAACGCACCGGTGCTGGTGCGGTAAAGCTGCCAGTTCTCGGCCGTGGCGAGGAAGTGGGCGCTCAACCCGAAGGTCAGCACCAGAGGGACGGTCAAGCCGCCGAGCCCGTCGATGCCAAGCTCGGCCAGGAAGCCCCGGTAAAGCTTGTCGATCTCCGGGTCCCGGAACACCGGGTCGCTGCCATTCAGGTCGAAGAAATTAACGTTGAAGTCGCGCCCAGAACCGATCGGGCCACCGCAGAACGGGATGCCGGCTGCCTGCGCGGCCCGGCCGACCGGTCCGGCGTGCGAGTCGCCGAGCAGCAGGAACCTAGCGGGCCCGGTAGTAGTCGAGCACTGCGTCGTCACAGTCGGGGTCAGCTCCCTGGGCAGCGGCACCGGCGGGGGGCGCCGGGGTGGCGTGCGGGCCGAAGGCGGTCAGGAAATGGCGCATAACAAACGCGACGCCTTCGGCGCTCACGGTGCGCAGATTCGGCTCGAAGAACTTGGCACGGAAGGGCGAGCCGGTGATCAGCTCGTAAGCGGGAAAGTAATCGACGTCCGCGCGCTCGGCGGCGAGTTGCCCGGCGACGGCGCGCAACAGGGACTTGGAGTAGGTGTTGGCGACCAGCGCGTGCCCGCCGGTCGCGGTCGCCGTGAGCGGCACCGGAGAGACGGTGAGCACGACCCGCAACCCCGGGTTGACGGCGCGGGCCAGCGCCAGTGCCGCCGACAGGTCGGCGTAGACGTCGGCGAAGGCGGCATTGCGGAAGACGTGCCGCCGCTCGTCGAAGGTACCCCGGACGGTGCCGGGGCATACCGGGTAGACGGTCCCGTCCCTGGTGTCATGCCAGGCTTCGGTAAGGCCGAGCGTGAACACCAGGCAGGCCGCCCGGCCGAGCCCAGCCCGGATCGCGGCGAGCGTTGCCTCGCGCGCCGCGAGCACCGCTTCGGCCGAGGCGTAGCCGTCGGGCTCCACGCTCGGCCGGTACGGATCGAAGTAGCGGGTGCCCGCGCGCCAGACCTCGCTCGGCGGCACAGCCTCGCCGCAGGCCCAGGCCAGCCACTGGCGCAGCATGGCGGCGGTGTAGATGTTGCCGGTACGGAAGGAGAACTCGCCGTAGTGCCGGGCGCTGCGCTCGGCGGCGGTGAGTCCGGGCGGCGGCGGCTCGGCGTTGTACCAGTTCATCCCGGCTTCGAGGAGGCTGCGCCCGATGTTCCGGGCAAAGCAGGAGCCTGCCGTCAGGATCGGGTCGTCCTGGCCGATCATGAACGTCGGCTGCCACAGGTCGCCGATCTCCTCGGCGGCCGGCTCGGCCACGGCGGTCCGCCAGAACGACCGGGACGGCAGTGACCGGTACGGGTTCGGCCGCTCTGCGTCGAACTCGGCGGCTATGAGATCCGCGATCTCGCTCTCGTAGCGCCGAAGGAAGAAATGGTCACCGGCAAAGACCCGTTCGGGCAGGGGCCTGGTGGTCTCGCGCGCCCATCCGGTCGCCCGGCCGGCGTCGACGGTCGGGTCCTGGTCGCCGCGCAGCACCCGGATCGGCACCTCGAGCGGCGGCTCGGGACGGTACGTGTACCCCTCGCTCAGCGCGAAGTCCGCCCGGATGGCGGGCAGCACCAGCTCCATCAGCTCCCGGTCAGCGAGGACCTCGGCCTGGGTGCCGCCGTACTCGCGCAGCACGTCGACGAGTTCGTCTTCCGGGAGGTTGGCCACATAACGCCAGATGCGGCGGGTGCTCGGCCCCTCAGCGGCGCAGGCCCAGAACCACTCGGGCTGGGGCAGCCCCCTGCGCCGCAGCACGCGGGCGACCTCGAAGGCGATCAGGGCGCCCAGGCTGTGCCCGAGGAAGGCGAACTTCCGGCCGGTGAGCTCGGCGACCGCGTCGGCCAGTTGCTCCACAAAGCCATCGAGATCACCGGCCGGCTCCTCATCGAGCCTCACGCCGCGCCCGGGTAGCTGGGCGACGTGCAGTTCGGCCGTCGTGCCCAGCCTGGATTGCCAGGCCGCGACGACCGAGGCGTTCGCGCCCGAGTGCGGGAACCAGAACAGCCTGGCCGGCGCCGCTACCGGCGCCGCCTGGAAGAACCATCGGCTAGGGGCGTTCAGGTGCACCATTTCCTCCCGGTCCGCCGACGCGCAGCACCGGCTGTGCGGCTGCATTGATCGCCCCGGCGACCTGGTCGGCGTGCGGTGGCCGGACGATCCCGTCATGGGTGGTGTCCATCGCCTGCCAGCTCGCCAGGCCGGGCAGGTGCGCTCGCCAGCGCCG
>JASIJN010000461.1 GCA_030050125.1 Streptosporangiaceae bacterium
GGCGGCGCCGATCTCCGCGGCGGGCAGCAGGCCGCGGAAGAAGAGGTATCCGTCCTCGGCCAGCCGGCGGCGCAGCGCCCCGGCGTCGCCGAGCAGGGCGTTGGCTGGCGACAGCTCGTCCACGGAGCCCACGGTAGTTCCGCTCCGGCGCCCGCGCGCTGAGAGAACCCGGGGCGCTTGCCCGCAGAATCCTGTGAGCCACCTGTGAGCGCCCGCCCCGGCCACAAGGGCAAGGCGCCCGCGGGCGAGGGCGGGCAACACGGTTCAGGACTCGGCCGCGCCGGTTTCCGGCTCGCCCGGCGGGACGCCGGGCCCCGTCGCCTCCTGGCCCGGCCCGGCGGGTCCGGGTTCGGGCCGCAGCGGTCTTGGCCGGAAACTCGATGGGCCGTGCGGTGCCCAGGGCGGCCGAGGCGGATCGTTCAATCGACTCAAAAATGAGAAAGTCGCCGTCCGCATTCCTCCGAGCAGTCCGTCGCGCCGCTCGGCGAACGCGGCGACGTCGATGAGGCCGCGGTCGCAGCGCCGGTGCAGCAGCCCGAGCTCGGTGGCCGCGAGCTGGTACTCGGCCATGTCCCGCAGGCCGGCCAGGCCGCCGTGCAGACGCGCCCACTGCCGGGCCTGGCGCCGGTCCGGCATGCTGCTCAGCATCGAGACGTCGGGCTCGGTGACGATGCCGGTCGTCTGGTATTCGGGCAGGTAACGGACGATGAGCGCGATCATGCGCCGCCGGTCGACGACCACGGCGACCAGCATGATCACGACGATCACGGCCAGGGCGACGTAGGTGAGGGCGAGCTTGCTGACCGCGGCGGCGAGCGAGGCGTTCCACAGCGCGTGCAGCGCGACCGCGAGAGCCCAGCCGGCGCCGATCGCCCACAGGCCCCGCCGGCGGGTGGTGGTGACCGCGTACGCCACGCCCGCGCCGATCAGCGAGGCGAACACCGCCTGGCACACCGGCGAGACCACGCCGCGCAGCAGGAACGTGGTGGCCACCCCGCCGAAGCCGTAGTGGGTGGCCTGCGTGTAGTAGTAGATGTTCTCGATCAGCGCGAAGCCGAGGCCGACCATGCTCCCGTAGACGACCCCGTCGCTGATGCCGTCGATCTCCTGGGGGCGCAGCAGCAGCAGGCCGACCAGGGCGACGCCCTTGAGCGTCTCCTCCAGCGCGGCCACGCCGATGACCGCGGCCACGGACGCGGCGGCGAACCCGCCGGAACGCAGCGCCGGGGTGGTCAGCAGCTGGCTGCCGGACCCCTTGCCGATCAGCCCGATCAGTGCGGCCACGGCCGCCCCCCACAGGAACACGAACACCAGGGCGCCGGGCGGCTCCGGCTCCAGCCGGTCCAGGTACAGCACCCCGGCCATCAGGGCCGGGATCGGCAGTAAGGCCAGGGTTAATCCGATGCCGGCCGACAGCGCCCCGTCCGCGGCGACCGCGGCGAGCGCGCCGAGCGCGGCCAGGCTGCAGGCCGCGACGCCGACGATGAAACCGACCGGCAGGTGACCCGTCCGGACTTGGCCGGCGCCGGGCGGCGGGACAATCGCCACGCTCGCAGCATAACCAGCCGGGCCGACCGTTTTGACCCCGGGAAGGGGCCTGGTGGCCGTGCGGCAATCCGACGGAAATGGCGCGAGTCGGCGCGGTCACTGGCCCGCGCGATGCGGGCTGGCTACATTCGTGTGCATGTTCGAAGCGGCCGACCTGCTCGGCGAGCTGAACGACGAGCAGCGGCGGGCCGCGACGTATGACGGCGGCCCGCTGCTCGTGCTGGCGGGCGCCGGAACCGGCAAGACCCGGACCCTGGTCGCCCGGGCCGCGTGGCTGCGGTCCCAGGGCATCCAGGCCAGCCGGATCCTGCTGCTGACGTTCACCCGCCGGGCAGCCGACGACATGCTGGCCCGGGTCGCGTCGGCCGAGGCTCGGCCGGATGACGCGCAGGATCGGATCAGCGGCGGCACGTTCCACGCCATCGCGCACCGGATCATCAGGGAGCACGCGGAGTCGTTCTCGCTGCCGCCCGCGTTCAGCGTGATCGACCCGGCCGACATGGCTGACGTGCTGGACGTGCTGCGCGCCGAGCACGGCCTGGTCGCCGCCGAGCCCGGGGGTTCGGACGGGTCGTCCCCCCGGGCCAGCACGGCGCGCCGGACGCCGCGGGCCGCGGTCTGCGCCGACATCTACACCCGGTGCGTCAACACTCAGGCCACGATCGCGGATGTGGTGGCGGCCAGCTTTCCGTGGTGCACCGACTTCACCGCCCAGCTGGCCGGCCTGTTCCGCGGGTACGTGGCGCACAAGCGGCGGCACGGCCTGGTCGACTTCGACGACCTGCTGCTGCTGTGGCGGGCGGCGCTGGCCGACCCGGCGGCCGGCCCGGTGCTGCGCGGCCTGTTCGACGCGGTGCTGGTGGACGAGTACCAGGACGTCAACGCGGTGCAGGCGGACATCGTCCGGCTGCTGCGTCCGGACGGCCGGGGCCTGACCTGCGTGGGTGACGACGCGCAGGCCGTGTACGGGTTCCGCGGCGCGGACCCGGCGCACCTGCGGGCGTTGTCCGGCGCGTACCCGGGCCTGGCCGTGATCCGCCTTGTCCGCAACTACCGGTCCAGGGACGCGGTGCTGGGGCTGGCCAACGTGGTCCGGCCGCAGTCCGAAGGTCTCGAGCTGTCGCTGGCCGGGGTGCGCGGGCCGGGGACCTCGCCGCAGCTGGTGCGCTGCCACGACGAGGCGACGCAGGCGCGCGAGATCGCCGCCCGGGTGCTCGAGGGGCACGAGGCCGGGCGGCAGCTGCAGGACCAGGCGGTGCTGGTCCGGGCCACGCACCACAGCGACGTGCTCGAGGTGGAGCTGTCCGCCCGCGGCATCCCGTTCGTGAAGTTCGGCGGGCTGCGGTTCACCGAGGCCGCGCACGTCAAGGACTTCCTGGCCGCCGCGCGGGTGGTGGCGAACCCGGCCGACGACATCGGGTGGTTCCGGGTGCTGCGGCTGCACGAGGGGATCGGGCC
>JASIJN010000056.1 GCA_030050125.1 Streptosporangiaceae bacterium
AGCCCGTCGCGGACCATCTGGTCGTGGATCTGATCGGCGATGCCGATGCCCGCCGTGCCGCCGCCGAAGACGATCACACGCTGGTCCCGCCACCGGGTGCCGGCCACCTTCAGCGCGCTGAACAGGCCGGCCATCACGATGACGCCGGTGCCCTGCATGTCGTCGTTGAAGATCCGGTACTTGTCCCGGTAGGTCAGCAGGATCCGCCGGGCGTTGTCGGCGCCGAAGTCCTCGAAGTGCAGCAGCGCGTTCGGGAACATGGACGACGCCGTCCGCAGGTACCTCTGGATGAACGCGTCGTAGGCGGCGCCCCGGATCCGGGCGTGCCGGTTGCCCGGGTACATCGGGTCGTTCAGCAGCCCCTCGTTGTTGGTGCCCACGTCCAGCGACACCGGGATCACCCGGCGCGGGTCGATGCCGGCCGCGGCCGTGTAGACCGCCAGCTTGCCGACCGCGATCTCGATCCCGCCCACGCCCCAGTCACCGATGCCGAGGATCTCCTCGGCGTCGCTGCAGACGATCAGATCCACGTCACCGGGCCCGAGCTTGAGCGTGGCGAAGGCCTTCTCCATGTCGTCCGGCGCGTCGATCGACAAGAACACCCCGCGCGGGCGCCGGTATTCGAGCGAGTACCGTTCGATCGCCTCGCCCACCACGGGGTCGTAAGCGATCGGCAGCAGCTCCGCCAGGTGATCGCCCAGCAGCTTGTAGTACAGCACCTCGTTGCGGTCGTGCAGATCCTCCAGGTACACGTTCTTAGCGAGGTCGGTCGGCTGATGGTGCAGCTGCTGATAGGCGCGGTGCGCCTGTTCCTCCAGGCTCAGCACCGCCGAGGGCAGCCGCCCGGTCAGGCCGAGCGCCTCCCGCTCCTCCCGCGTGAACGCCACTCCCCGGTTCTGGAGCGGATCCTCGAGCACGGCAGGCAAAGTCGGCGACACGCCGCTCATGGTCATGGACGTTCCCCCCTGCTGCATGGTCGTGGACGTTCCCCCCGCTGCGGCTGCGTTCCCCGTCAACTCGCCTGCCGGGGCGTTAATACCCAAGATCGCTGCGCCCGTATCAGTCCCCGGTCACGCCCGGCAGCCGATCGCCCGCCCGCCTCATCCGCGCCGGGCGCCGGCGATCAGCCCGGCGGCGTTGGCGCCGAAGAGCCGGCCGAGCGTCTGCGGCTTCAGGCCCATCGCGCGCCACTCGGCCAAGGCTCGCGACATCGGGAAGACCGGCCAGTCGGTCGCGAACAGCACCTGGCCCGCCAGCAGCGAGTCAAGGAACCGGCGCATGACCGACCACCCGGTGCCGTCCTCGCCCACGTACTTGGGCGCCAGGCCGCCGAAATCGGCGTACACGTTGGGGTGCTTGCGCATGACCGCGACCAGGTCGCCGGTCCACGGCCAGCCGGCGTGGCAGGCCACGAGCACCAGGTCGGGGAAGTGACAGGCGACCTCGTCAAGCTGCAGCGGGTGGTCGTTGGCGATCGGGTAGGCCGTGGTGTAGTTCACGCCGGTGTGCAGGCAGACGATCAGCCCGAGTTCCTCGCACCGGGCGAAGGCGGGGTAGAGGCGCCGGTCGGTCATCGGCAGCCCGAAGAAGGACGGCTGGGTGTTCACCCCGATCAGGCCGAGCTCGGCCACCCGGGCGACCTGGTCCAGGGTGCGGCGGATGCGCAGCGGCTCGAGCGAGACGGTGCCGAAGCCCGCGAACGTCTGAGGGTCCGCGGCCACCAGCCGCGCGACGGCCTCGTTCAGCTCGTCCGCCGGGTCGCCGAACTCGTACTCGGCGTGCACGACCGCCCTGGCCACGCCCGCGTCGGTCATGTCCCGGCGAAGCTGGGCCAGCGTGCGGTCGCGGTTGGCGCTGAGGTTCAGCACGGCGTCGTACTGCGTGGTGTGCTCGGGCGGCGGCTCCGCCGAGGGTCGCAGCTCGTTCGGCAGCCGCACCCGGAAGTCGATCGTCGTGCCGCTCATGTCCCGATCGCTGACGGTGATCACGAGTTCCCGGCGTCCGGCTCGGCGGTCACGGTGCCGACCAGGCGCCGCATGTCGGCCAGCCAGCGATCGGGGTCGTCGGCCTTGCGGCGCCAGTACTCGGCCACCTCGGGGTGCGGCAGGATCAGGAAGCGCTCGGCGGCCAGGCCCGCGACCACAACCTCCGCCACCTGCTCCGGCTCCAGGATCTGCCCGGAGGCCGCGATGACCTTGCCGCTGAGCAGGCCCGCGTCCAGCGCCGGAGCGAGCATCGGCGTCCGCACGCCCAGCGGGCACAGGACGCTCACCCCGATGCCCCGGCCGCCGTAGGTGATCGCCAGCCACTCGCCGAACGCGACCGCGGCGTGCTTGGTGAGCGTGTAGGGGAGGTCGCCCACCAGGGTGAGCAGCCCGGCCGCCGAGCAGGTCTGCAGCAGGTATCCGCCGCCGCGCTCGAGCATGGACGGCAGCACGGCCCGGGCCGCGTACACGTGGGCCATGGCGTTCACCGCCCAGGCCGAGGCCCAGGCCTCGTCCGCCGCGTCCAGCCCGCCGCCGGTGCCGACCCCCGCGTTCGAGCAGAACAGGTCGACCCGGCCGAACCGGTCCAGCGCGGCGCCGACCAGCGCCTGGACCTGGTCCTCCGCGGTGACGTCGGCGGCGACGGCGAGCGTGGCGGGGCCGGTCGCGCCGATCTCGGCCGCGACCGGTTCCAGCCGGCCGTCGGCCTGGTCGGTCAGGATCAGCCCCTCGGGCCGCTCCGCCGCGAAACGGCGGGCCATGGCGGCGCCGATGCCGCTCGCCGCGCCGGTGATCACAATGACCTTGTCCCGCAGTTCCATGCCCGACCCTCGCCGCCCGCGTCCTCGCGCTGCCCGGCAGCGCCGCTGGGCGTGCATGCTAGGAACCCGCCCGCAAGCCTGTCAATACGGGCTATTCGTCCGCGGCGTCAAAGGAGAAATGGCCGTCGGGGCCGGGCTCGAGGGGCCGGGTCCGCACCACCGCGTCGATGTCGATCGGCCCGTAGATGTGCGGGAACTGCTCGTCCAGGCCCGGCACGGCCTCGAAGCGGACCTCCGACCGCAGCCGGCCGGGGTCGATGACCAGCACCAGAAGGTCGGGCACCCCCTGGTAGAACATGTTCGCTACCCCGGCCACCTGGGCGGCCGTCGAGCCGTGGATGAACCCCTGCTCGGCCAGCGTCAGGCCGCGCGTGGAGATGGCGTACTCGCCGTCGGCCCGCGCCCGCGCCCAGTCGTCGGCCATGGCTATGTGATAGATCAAGCTCACTTCGCAGGAGTCAGGCGAACCCGGCCGGTCCTTGTCTGGCGGTCCCGGTTGGTTGCCGCTAAGCGTAGACCGTTTTGAGCTGCTGGTACGCGGCGATCGCCCCGGGGCCGAGTTCTCGGCCGATGCCGCTGCACTTGACCCCGCCCCACGGGCCGGCCGGGTCGGGCAGGTAGCCGTTGATGCCCATGGTGCCGGTGCGCACCCGCCGGACCACGGCCCTGGCCCGCTCGGGGTCGGCGGTCCACACCGAGCCGCCGAGGCCGTAGTCGGAGTCGTTGGCGATGCGGATGGCGTCATCGGTGTCGGTGTAGCGGATGACCGAGAGCACCGGCCCGAAGATCTCCTCCTGCGCGATCGTCGAATCGTTGTCGACGTCGGCGAACACGGTGGGCTCGACGAACCAGCCGCGGTCCAGGCCCGCGGGCCGGCCGCCGCCGGCGACCAGGCGGGCGCCGTCGCTGCTGCCCTTGGCGATGTAGCGCTCGACGCGGTCCCGCTGGGCCTGCGACACCATCGGCCCGATCAGGGTGGCCGGGTCCAGGGCGTCGCCGACCTTCAGCGACGAGGCGAACGCCGCGATGGTGTCGACGATCTCGTCGTAGCGGGAGCGCGGGGCCAGGATCCGGGTCCCGGCATAGCAGGTCTGCCCGTTGTTGATCAGCGTGGCGGCGAACAGGTTGTTGCCCACGCGGGTGAGATCCAGGTCGGCGTCGTCCAGGATGATCGCCGCGGACTTGCCGCCGAGCTCCAGGC
>JASIJN010000057.1 GCA_030050125.1 Streptosporangiaceae bacterium
TCGCGGATGTATCTTCGGGGTGTGACATCGCGACCACAGCCGCGCGATCTGCGCGCCTCCGACGCGGACCGCGAGCGGGTGGTCGCCCTGCTGACGGAGGCCGCCAGTGACGGCCGGCTGACCCTGGGCGAGCACTCCGAACGGGCCGAGCGCGCGTACTCGGCCCGCACCCTCGGCGAGCTCGCGGAGCTGACCGCGGACCTGGCCGCGCCGTCGGCCCAGCCGATCCGGCTCGACGGCCGCAGGCCGGTCGCGGGCATCTTCGGCAGGGAGCGGCGCGAGGGCCGCTGGGTGGTGCCGGACCGGCTCTCGGTGACCGCCGTCTTCGGCGAGGTCGTCCTCGATCTGCGCCAGGCGGTGCTGCAGAGCCCGCGGATCACTGTGCTGGCCACCCTGATGGGCGGCACCCTGCAGCTGGTCGTCCCCGAGGGGGTCGTGGTCGAGATGACCGGCACGGCCGTGCTGAGCAGGCAGACCGGTCAGCCCGGCCGCAGGCCGGGCGACCCGGCGGCACCGGGGACGCCGGTGATCGAGGTGCGGACGCTCGCGCTGGGCGGCCGGGTGAAGATCGTCCGGCCGCGCCGGTCCCGGTGGTTCGGGGGGCTCAGTCGCCGTCGAAGTTGACGGCGCTGTAGGCCCGGAGCTTCCAGAGCTGGTGTTCGCTGTAGATGTTGCGCAACGTTCCTGACCGGGCGCGCATGACCAGCGAGTGCGTGGTCGCGCCGCCGGAACGGTACCTGACGCCCGCCATCAGCTCCCCGTCGGTGATCCCGGTGGCGGCGAAGAACGCGTCGTCGGAGGCGACCAGGTCGTCGGTGGACAGCACCCGGTCCAGATCGTGACCCGCACGCACCGCGCGATCTCGTTCCTCGTCGTCGCGCGGCGCGAGCTTGCCCAGGATGACGCCGCCAAGGCACTTGATCGCGCAGGCGGCGATGATCCCCTCCGGGGTGCCGCCGATCCCGAGCAGCAGGTCGATGCCGGTGCCCTCGCGGGCCGCCATGATCGCGCCCGCCACGTCGCCGTCGGTGATGAGCTTGATCCGGGCTCCGGCCGCGCGCACCTCCTCGATCAGGCCCTGGTGCCGCGGCCGGTCCAGGATCACCACCGTGACGTCGTGCGAGGAGCAGTGCTTGGCCCGGGCGACCGCCGAGATGTTCTCGGCGGGCGAGGCGTCGATGTCCACCACGTCGGCCGCGGCAGGCCCGGTGACCAGCTTGGACATGTAGAAGACCGCCGAAGGGTCGTACATGGACCCGCGGGCGCTGACCGCGAGCACCGAGATCGCGTTGGGCATGCCGTTGGCGGTCAGCCGGGTGCCGTCGATCGGGTCCACGGCCACGTCGCAGGCCGGCCCGCTCCCGTCACCCACCTGCTCGCCGTTGTACAGCATCGGCGCGCGGTCCTTCTCGCCCTCGCCGATCACAACCACGCCGTCCATGGACACGGTATTGATCAGCATCCGCATCGCGTGCACGGCGGCGCCGTCGGCGCCGATCTTGTCGCCGCGGCCGACCCAGCGGGCGGCCGCCATCGCACCCGCCTCCGTCACCCTGGCCAGTTCGAGCGCGAGGTTGCGGTCGGGAGCATGCTTGGCCGGAGGCGCAGGTACCTCGTCCTGGCCTGCCGAGGCAATCTCGCCGGGCAGGCACGGGCCGGCCTGCATCGCAGCGGTCTGATTCTCGGTCACAAGAACGCCTTCCCGTTGAACAACGCCTTCCCCTTATCCCCGTGATGAAATCCTATGTGTCGGTGAGGCCGGCGTAGCCTTGAGCATGATCCGGCCGGGCCGTGAAGGAGCATCGCGAATCGGCATGACAACAGACCAGGCACAGCCGGCCGCGAGGGCGTCCGAGCGAGGCGCCGCGACCCGGTCCGCGCTGCTCGCCGCCGCGCGCGAGGTCTTCACCACCCAGGGATACGCGCAGGCGGGCGTGACCGACATCGTGAATCGCGCGGGCGCCAGCGTCGGCAGCCTCTATCACCATTTCTCCGGCAAAGCCGACCTGTACCTGACCCTCTTCGAAGAGCTCAACAACGAGCAGGCCGAGCGCACGCGCTGCGCGGTGCGCGGCGCCCGCGAGGCCGGAGCGGCCGATCCCAAGCAGCTGTTCCTGGTCGGCGCGCGGGCGTACCTGGACGTGTGCCTGGAGCAGCGCGAGTTGTTCCGGCTGTTCGTCAGCGGTGACGGCCCTCCGGGATTCGACCTCGTGCGGCGGCAGCGGCTCGCCGACTGGGTCGGCATGAACACCCAGTTCTTCGTGCGCAGCGGAGAGCCGCTAGACCAGGCGGTGGCGATCGTGATGACCGGCGCGCTGGGGCTGTGCGCCACGGAGCTGTCGCTCAGCGCGGACGCCCATCGGATGCGGAAGATCGCCGACGGCGTGATAGAGGTCCTATCGAGGCTCGAGTCGCCGCGGACGTAACGTTCTGGACCTCAGAACGGCGCCCCCGGGTCGCCGCCGTCGCCCCGCTGCGCCATGGCCTCCGCCAGCCGGGCGCGGGCGCCCTCCAGCCACTCGGTGCACACCGCGGCCAGGCGCTCGCCCCGCTCCCAGAGCTGCAGCGATTCCTCCAGGGTCAGGCCGCCGGCCTCGAGGCGCTTCACCAGCTCGGCCAGCTCGTCCCGCGCCTGCTCATACGATGGCCGCCCGGCCCGCTGGTCATCGCCGCGATCGGCTGCCGTCACCCCTTCACCCTAGCGGGCGCGGCCGTCACGGCCAGCTGGTCGTCGGCGAACCTGACCGCGAGCGGCTCGCCCGGCGCCACCTCGGTCGCGGAACGGACGACGCTGGCGTCGTCGTGCTGCACGATCGCGTAGCCGCGGCGGAGCGTCGCGGCCGGCGACAGGGCGATCAGCCGGGCCCGGGTATGACCCACGTCGTCGCTGGCCCGGTCCAGGCTCGCCGACAGGCAGCGGCGAGCGCGCTGGGCCAGCGCGGTCACCAGCTCCTGCTGCCGTTCGATCTCGCGCACCGGATCGGCCAGGGCTGGCCGCGACCGAACGGCCGACAGCCAGGACATCTCCCGGTCGATACGGCCGGCCAGGCTCCTGCGGGCGCGGGCCCGCAGCTGACCGACCAGCGCGAGCTGCTCGGCGACGTCGGGTACCACTCGCCGGGCGGCGTCGGTGGGCGTGGACGCGCGCAGGTCGGCGACGTAGTCGAGGATCGGCGAATCCTGCTCGTGACCGATCGCGCTGACCACTGGCGTGCGCGCCGCGGCCACCGCCCTGATCAGGGTCTCGTCCGAGAACGGCAGCAGGTCCTCGACCGAACCGCCGCCGCGGGCCACGATGATCACATCGACGTCCGGGTCCGCGTCGAGCTCCCGCAGCGCCTCGGTGAGCTCGGCCACGGCGTACGGGCCCTGCACCGCGACCTCGAGGACCCGGAACCGCACGGCCGGCCAGCGCCGGGCGGCGTTGTCGAGCACGTCACGCTCGGCGGCCGAGTCCCGCCCGCAGATCAGGCCGACCATCCGGGGCAAAAAAGGCAACGGGATTTTACGCTCCGTCGCGAACACTCCTTCAGCGGCCAGGGAACGCCGCAGCCGGTCAAGCCGGGCCAGCAACTCGCCGATGCCGACCGCGCGGATCTCCAGCGCGGTCAGCGAGAACGAGCCGCGGGCGGTGTTGAAGTCGGGCCGCGCCCAGATCACCACCCGCGTCCCCTCGGCGGGCGCGGGGTCGGTGGCGTCGAAGACCGCCCTGGTGGACACCACCCGGGCCGAGACGGCCGCCACCGGGTCCCGGAGGGTCAGGAACACCGTGCCGCCGCGCCGGTTCAGCTCCGCGATCTGGCCCTCGACCCAGATCCGGCCCAGGCGGCCGACCCACTCCCCGACCATCCGAAGCACCGTGCGGACGGGCACCGGCGATTCGGGAGTGGTCTCCAGCGGCATGGCGCGGCTCAGGCCTCGCCGCTCTCCAGCTTGGCGATGCGGCGCTCGAACATCGTGAGTACGGCCGCTCGTCCGGCGTTGGCCTTCTCGTAGTCGAGCAGGGTGCTCACCTGCGACACATCGAGGTTGCGCAGCCTGGCCCTGAGGGAGGCAAGAGTGAGTTCGTCGTAGTTCGGCACCGGCAGCGTGACCCGGGCGGGAGCGGCCGCGGCGGCAGGCTTGGTCTTGGCCTTGGCCTCGGGCTTGGCCCCGGTCTCAGGCTTGGCCCCGGTCTCGGCTTCAGGCTTGGCCTTGGCCTCAGGCTTGGTTTCGGTCTCGGGCTTGGCCT
>JASIJN010000462.1 GCA_030050125.1 Streptosporangiaceae bacterium
GCCGGATCTGGACCCGGCGAGCACCACGGACACCACGGACACGGCGTCACCCTGGACGCCGCTGGAGAACCCGCCGCCGTTCGGGACGCCCGGCACGATGCTGCTGGAGAGCGACGGGACGGTCCTCGTTCACAATGAGCCGGACAACAACACCACGGGCGGTACCACCGACTGGTGGAAGCTCACGCCCGCTGCGAACGGCAGCTACATCGACGGGACGTGGAGCCAGATCGCGTCGATGTCGGCCGGGTACACGCCCCTGTATTTCGCGTCGGCGATCCTGCCCGACGGGCGCATGATCGTCGAGGGCGGCGAGTACATCGGCGAGAACGCGGTGTGGTCGGACGAGGGCGCGATCTACAACCCGGTGACCAACACCTGGGCCTCGGTCGCCCCGCCGCCGGGCTGGACGAACATGGGCGACGCCGCGAGCGACGTCCTGGACAACGGCACCTTCATGCTCCAGCAGCCGTGCCAGACCTGCCTCACGAACCCGGATCTCACGGTCGATGACGCGCTGCTCAACGCGAAGACCCTGACGTGGACGGTGATCCCGGCGACGGGCAAGACCGATCCGAACGACGAAGAGGGCTGGACGCTGGAGCCGGACGGCAAGCTGCTGACGCTCGACCTCTGGGCGCCGGGCAATACCGAGCTGTTCAACCCGGACACCCTGTCCTGGTCGTTCGCGGGAAGCACGGCCGTGGGCGGCAGTCCCATCGATCCGTGGCCGGTCATCGAGATCGGGCCGCAGGTCGAGATGCCGGGCGGCAACGTGTTCGTGGTCGGGGCCGGCTCGAGCACGCAGGAGCCGCCGACGGCGTGCACGACGGACGCGTCGACGGCGACCGCGCTGTATAACTACCAGGCCGGCACGTGGAGCGCGGGGCCGCAGATCCCGGCCATCGACGGCCAGGAGTTCGACAGCGCCGACGGGCCGGGGTCGATCCTGCCGGACGGAAACGTGCTGTTCGACGTGAGCGCGTGCGTGTACAACACGCCGACTCACTTCTTCGTCTACGACGCCAGCTCGAACACGCTGACCCAGATCCCGGACGTGCCGAACGCTCCGAACGACTCCTCGTACTACACGCGGTTCCTGGCGCTGCCGAACGGGCAGGTGCTGTTCGACGACGGCAGCAGCCAGATGGAGGTCTACACGGCCGACAACACGCCCAACCCGGCCTGGGCGCCGTCGATCACGTCCCTGAGCTCCACGACGCTGGCCCCCGGCGGCACCTACACCGTGTCCGGCACGCAGCTCGCCGGGCTGGACCAGGGAGCCGCCTACGGTGACGACGTTCAGGACAACACCAACTTCCCCCTGGTACGGATCACCAACTCCCTCACCGGCGTGGTGACCTACGCCCGGACCAGCAACTGGACCTCGGTATCGGTCGCCCCCGGCACCAGGTCCTCGACCGAGTTCACCCTCCCGCCGGGCACGCCGGCCGGCCCGAGCACGCTGGTCGTGGTCGCCAACGGGATCGCCTCGCCGCCTTCGACGGTGACGATCTCCTGAGCGCGGCCAGCTCCCAGGCCCGCCCGGGCATCGGGGCGGGCCTGGGAGTCAGCGGCCCACGTAGGCCGCGAGGTGCTCGCCGGTGAGGGTGCAGCGGGCGGCGACCAGGTCGGCGGGCGTGCCCTCGAAGACGATCCGCCCGCCGTCGTGGCCGGCTCCGGGCCCCAGGTCGATGATCCAGTCGGCGTGCGCCATCACCGCCTGGTGGTGCTCGATGACGATGACCGACTTGCCGGAGTCGACGAACCGGTCGAGCAGGCCGAGCAGCCGCTCGACGTCGGCGAGGTGCAGGCCGGCCGTCGGTTCGTCGAGGACGTAGACGGCGCCCTTCTCGGCCATGCGGGTGGCCAGCTTGAGCCGCTGCCGCTCGCCGCCGGACAGGGTGGTGAGCGGCTGGCCGATGCTGAGGTAGCCGAGCCCGACGTCGGCGAGCCGGCCGAGGATGGCGTGCGCGGCGGGCACCCGTGCCTCGCCATCGCCGAAGAACTCCCCCGCCTCGGTCACCGGCATGGCGAGCACCTCGCTGATGTCTCGCCCGCCCAGGCGGTACTCCAGTACCGACGCCTGGAACCGCCTCCCCTCGCACTCCTCGCAGGGCGTGGCCACGCCGGCCATCATCGCCAGGTCGGTGAAGATGACGCCGGCGCCGTTGCAGACGGGGCAGGCGCCCTCGGAGTTGGCGCTGAACAGGGCCGGCTTCACGCCGTTGGCCTTCGCGAACGCGCCGCGGATCGGGTCGAGCAGCCCCGTGTAGGTCGCCGGGTTGCTCCGCCGCGAGCCCCGGATCGGGCCCTGGTCGACCGCCACCACGCCGTCGCGCCCGGACACCGAGCCGTGGATCAGCGAGCTCTTGCCCGAGCCCGCCACCCCGGTGATGACGACCAGCACGCCGAGCGGGATGTCGACGTCGACGTCCCGCAGGTTGTGGGTGCTGGCGCCGCGCACCTCCAGCGCCGCCGACGGCTGGCGCACCGAGGGCTTCAAGCTCGCCCGGTCGTCCAGGTGCTGGCCGGTGAGGGTGCCGCTGGCCCGCAGTCCCTCGACCGTGCCCTCGAAGCAGACCGTGCCGCCCGCCGTGCCGGCGCCGGGGCCGAGGTCGACGACGTGGTCGGCGATCGCGATGGTCTCCGGCTTGTGCTCGACGACCAGCACCGTGTTGCCCTTGTCCCGCAGCCGCAGCAACAGGTCGTTCATCCGCTGGATGTCGTGGGGGTGCAGGCCGATCGTGGGCTCGTCGAAGACGTAGGTGACGTCGGTGAGCGACGAGCCGAGCTGGCGGATCATCTTGACCCGCTGCGCCTCGCCGCCGGACAGCGTGCCCGAGGCGCGGTCGAGCGACAGATAGCCGAGCCCGATCTCAGCGAACGAGTCGAGCGATTTCCCCAGCGCGGCGAGCAAGGGCGCCACCGAGGGCTCGCCCAGGCCGCGCACCCAGCCGGCCAGGTCGCTGATCTGCATCGCGCACGCGTCGGCGATGCTGATGTCGCCGATCCGCGAGGACCGGGCCGCCTCGCTGAGCCTGGTGCCGTCGCACTGCGGGCAGGCGGTGAAGGTGACCGCCCGGTCCACGAAGTCGCGGATCTGCGGCTGCAGCGAGTCGCGGTCCTTGGACAGGATCGACTTCTGGATCTTCGGGATCAGGCCCTCGTAGGTGACGTTGACCCCGTTGACCTTCACCCGGACCGGCTCGTGGTGCAGGAAGTCCTGCATCTCCTTCTTGGTGTACCTGCGGATCGGCTTGTCCGGGTCGAGGAAGCCGGCCCCCATGTACACCTGCACCGTGAAGAAGCTGTTCACCGTGTAGCCGGGGATCAGGATCGCGCCCTCGGCCAGCGACCTGGAGTCGTCGAAGAGCTGGGCGAGGTCCATGTCCGACACCGTGCCCCGGCCCTCGCAGCGCGGGCACATGCCGCCGGTGATGCTGAAGCTGCGCCGCTCCCGCACGGTCTTCCCGCCGCGCTCGAAGGAGACCGCACCCGCCCCGCTGATCGAGGCCACGTTGAAGGAGAACGCCTGGGGCGAGCCGATGTGCGGCCGCCCCAGCCGGCTGAACAGGATGCGCAGCATGGCGTTGGCGTCGGTCGCCGTGCCGACCGTGGAGCGAGGGTCGCCGCCCATCCGCTGCTGGTCGACGATGATCGCGGTGGTCAGCCCCTCGAGCACGTCGACCTCGGGGCGAGCCAGCGTCGGCATGAAGCCCTGCACGAAGGCGCTGTAGGTCTCGTTGATCAGCCGCTGCGACTCCGCGGCGATCGTGTCGAATACCAGCGAGCTCTTGCCCGAGCCGGAGACCCCGGTGAACACCGTCAGCCGGCGCTTCGGGATCTCGACGCTGACGTCCTTGAGGTTGTTCTGACGTGCGCCGTGCACGCGGATCAGCTCATGGCCGCCCGCGGCGTCCGGCCCGGCGGGCCGCGCGCCCGCCCTCGTGGCCATCAGCGGTCCTGAAGCAGCCCGAGGACGTTGCCGTCGGGGTCGGTGACGCTGGCCACCAGGCGCCCGCCGCCCACGTCGCGCACCGGCTCCTTCACGGTGGCGCCGGCGGCGGTCACCTCGGCCAGCTTGGCCTCGATGTCCGGCACGTGCCAGTAGGCCACCGGCGAGGTCATGCCCTGCGGCCCGCCGCCGGGCACCAGGCCGATGTGCTGGCCTGCGGCCTCGTAGCCGACGTAGTAGGACTCGTCGGCCTGCGGCGGGACGCCGAGCAGGGCGGTGTACACCGCCTTGGCCTTGGCCAGGTCGGACACCGGGTGCAGCACGGTCTTGATTCCCTGGGTGGAAGAGCCGGTCATGGTCGCTCCTGAAGTCGTGGGGCCGCGTCGGCCCGCGATGTGTGGTCAGGAGCCAGGCTAGGCGCGCCCCGGTGACCGGCGCTTCTCCGATCCTGATCGGTCTGCCCATCGTAGTGATATGTCCGGTCTCCACAAGTTCCGGCCCGCAGCGCTGTCGGATGCGGCAGCTCATTACCGGGCGGTACACGAGAGTGTTCAGTGTGAGAGTGGTAGGCCAGCCTGAAACGTTGTCTGCTGCAGGGGGCTGCGTCGTTGTTCAGTCGTGTTGCCATCGTCAACCGCGGAGAGGCCGCGATGCGGTTGATCCACGCCGTCCGGGAGCTGTCCGCGCAGACCGGGACGCGGATCGAGACCGTCGCGTTCTACACCGACGCCGACCGCACGGCCACCTTCGTCCGCGAGGCTGACCTGGGCTACGACCTCGGCCCGGCGTCCGCCCGGCCGTACCTGGACCTGGCGGTCCTGGAGCGGGCGCTGCGCGAGAGCGGCGCGGACGCGGCCTGGGTCGGCTGGGGGTTCGTCGCCGAGGACCCCGCGTTCGCCGAGCTGTGCGGGCGGCTGGGGGTGGCGTTCGTGGGCCCGGCCGCGGAGGCGATGCGCAAGCTCGGGGACAAGATCGGCTCCAAGCTGATCGCCGAGGAGGTGGGCGTGCCGGTCGCGCCGTGGAGCCGCGGCTCGGTGGACGACCTGGACAGCGCCCTGCGCGTGGCGGGCGAGATCGGCTACCCGCTGATGCTCAAGGCCACCGCGGGCGGCGGCGGCCGGGGCATCCGGGTGATCACGTCCGCGGAGAACCTCACCGAGGCCTACGAGCGCACCCGGATGGAGGCCGAGCGCGCCTTCGGCAGCGGCGTGGTCTTCCTCGAGCGCCTGGTCACCGGCGCGCGGCACGTCGAGGTGCAGGTGATCGCCGACGGCCAGGGCACGGCGTGGGCCCTGGGCGTGCGCGACTGCTCCGTGCAACGGCGCAACCAGAAGGTGATCGAGGAGTCCGCGTCCCCGGTGCTGACCGCGGAGCAGGCCGGCGAGCTCAAGGCGGCCGCCGAGCGGCTGGCGCTGGCGGTCGGGTACGCGGGCGCGGGCACCGTCGAGTTCCTGTATCACCCGGGCGAGAAGCGGTTCGCCTTCCTGGAGGTGAACACCCGACTGCAGGTGGAGCACCCGGTCACCGAGATGACCACCGGGATGGACCTGGTCAAGGCGCAGCTGCACGTCGCCGCGGGCGGGAAGCTGGAGGGCGGGCCGCCCGCCGAGCTCGGCCACGCGATCGAGGCGCGGCTCAACGCCGAGGACCCGGACCGCGACTTCGCCCCGTCGCCGGGGCGCATCGTCCGGCTGGACCTGCCCACCGGTCCCGGCATCCGGGTGGACACCGGCGTCAGCGAGGGCGACTCCATCCCGGCCGACTTCGACTCGATGATCGCCAAGATCATCGCCTGCGGCCGGGACCGCGGCGAGGCCCTGGCCAGGCTGCGCCGCGCGATGGCGGAGACCACGGTCATCATCGCCGGCGGCGTTACGAACAAGAGCTTCGTGCTCGACCTGCTGGACCAGCCCGAGGTGATCGACGCGAGCGCGGACACCGCCTGGATCGACCGGGCCCGCGGCGAGGGCAGGCTCGCCCAGCAGCGCGGCTCCGCCGTCGCGCTGGCCGTCGCCGCGATCGCGGCCTATGAGGACGCCGAGGACCTGGCCCGGCAGCGGCTGCTGTCCAGCGCGCACGGCGGCCGGCCGCAGGTCCAGCTGGACACCGACCGCCCGGTCGAGCTGAAGCTGCGCGGCGCCGGTTACCGGGTGCACGTCGGCCGGGTCGCGCCGCACCGGTTCCGCATCGCGATCGCGGCGGGCGGCGGCGCGGCGCGTGCCGCGGACGTCGAGATCGAGCGGTTTGACCGGGAGACCGGCCAGATCGTGGTCAACGGCACGCGCTTCCGGCTGGTGACCAACGCGCACGGCCCGACGCACCTGGTCGAGGTGGACGGCGTGGCGCACCGGATCAGCCGCGACGAGGGCGGCGTCGTCCGCGCGCCCGCTCCGGCGCTGGTGGTGGCCACGCCGCTGCAGGTGGGGGCCGAGGTGGAGGCCGGCGCGCCGGTGCTGGTGCTGGAGTCCATGAAGATGGAGACCGTGCTGCGCGCGCCGTTCCGCGCGCGGCTGCGCGAATGCCCGGTGGCCGTGGGCAGCCTGGTCGAGACCGGGGCACCGCTGCTGCGGCTGGAGCCGCTCGGCGACGGCGACAGCGCGGGCCCCGAGCCGGACGGCGCCGATGCCTACGTCGACCTGCCCGCCGAGCCCGCCGGCGGGGCGGCGGCCGAGCGGGTCGCGGCCGGGCTGCGCGACCTGCGCGGGCTGCTGCTCGGCTACGACGCCGACCCGCGCGACCAGCGCCGGGTGCTGAACGGCTACGTCGCGGCGAGATCCGAGGCCGGGCACGGCAACGGCAGGCCGCTCGCGGGCGAGATCGGGCTGCTCGAGGTGTTCGCCGACCTGTCCGAGCTGACCCGCAACCGCCCGGCGGGCGCGGACGCCAAAACCGACACCCAGGTGCACAGCCCTCGCGAGTACTTCCACGCCTACCTGCAGAGCCTCGACGCCGAGCGGGCCGGGCTGCCCGAGGCGTTCCAGCGCCGGCTCACCCAGGTGCTGGGGCACTACGGGGTGACCGACCTGGAGCGCACGCCGAAGCTGGAGGACGCGGTCTTCCGGATCTTCCTGGCGCAGCGCCGGGCGGCCGGCAACGTCGAGGTGGTGACCGCGCTGCTGCGGCAGTGGCTGACCGAGCCGCCGCCGGGCGAGCCGCTGCGCGAGACCGCGGGCCTGACCCTGGAGCACCTGGTCGCCGCCACCCAGCTGCGCTTCCCCGTTGTCGCCGACCTGGCCCGCTCGGTCGTCTTCCGCTGGTTCGCCCAGCCGATGCTGCGCCGCAACCGGGCGCAGGTCTACGCGGGCGTGCGCAGGCACCTCAACTACCTGGACGCCAACCCGGACGCACCGGACCGCGCGGAACGGATCGCGGCGATGGTGGCCAGCGCGGAGCCGCTGGTGCGGCTGCTCGGGCAGCGGATCGGCCGCAAGGGCGCCGGCCTGGCGCCGATGCTCGAGGTGCTGACCCGCCGCTACTACGGCAACAAGTCGCTGCGGGACCTGCGAGCCACCGAGGTCGCCGGCTGCACGTTCGTCGTCGCCGAGCACCGCGACGAGACCGGCCGGTCCGCGGTGCTGACCACCGCGGTGGACTTCCCGGCGCTGCCGCAGGCCGTCCTGGCCATCGACGAGCTCGTCCCGGCCGGCGACGCCGTTGCCGACATCTACCTCACCTGGGCCGACCAGCCCGACCACCCGGACGCGATGGCGAGCGAGCTGCGCGCGGTGCTGGCCGCCCGGCCGCTGCCCGGCCGGCTCCGCCGGGTTACCACCACAGTGGCCGGGCGCAGCGGCGCGGTGATGCACCACCACTTCACGTTCCGGCCGTCGCCCGCCGGAATCACCGAGGAGCGCCTGATCCGCGGCCTGCACCCGCTGATCGCCCAGCGGATGCAGCTGGAACGGCTGCGCCACTTCGACCTCACCCGGCTGCCCTCGGCCGACGAGGAGGTGTACCTGTTCCGCTGCGTCGCGCCGAAGAACCCCTCAGACGAGCGGCTCGTCGCGCTGGCCCAGGTGCGTGACCTGACCCCGCTTCGCAACAGCGAGGGCAGGCTGGTCGCGCTGCCCGCCGCCGAGGACACCCTGGCCACCTGCCTGGACGCGATCCGCAAGGTGCAGTCGGGCCGTCCGGCGAACAAGCGCCTCGACACCAACCGGATCCTGATCTACGTCTGGCCGCCGAGCGAGCTGACCGGTGCCGAGCTGAACACGGTCGTCCAGCGCATCCTGCCCACCACGGCCGGAGCCGGGCTGGAGGAGGTCGTGTTCCTCGCCCGCCAGCGCGACCCGGACAGCCGGGAGCTGAGCGACATCGCCGTGCGCATCGGCTACCACGCCGGGTCCGGGGTCCGGCTGGAGATCGGCGAGCGGCCGACCGCGCCGATAGAGCCGCTGGACGACTACCGGCAGAAGGTGCTGCGGGCGAGCAGGCGCGGCACCGTCTACCCGTACGAGCTGACCGGCATGCTCGCCGGGGCCGGCGGCAGCTTCACCGAGTACGACCTGGATCTCGACGGCAACCTGGTGCCGGTCGCCCGGCCGCGCGGCCAGAACACCGCCGCGCTGGTGGCGGGCGTGGTCAGCACGCCGACCGAGCTGCATCCGGACGGGGTGTCCCGGGTGGTGCTGCTCGGCGACCCGACGAAGTCGCTGGGCGCGCTGTCCGAGCCCGAGTGCGCCCGGGTGATCGCCGCCCTGGATCTCGCCGAGCGGCACGGCATCCCGCTGGAGTGGTTCGCGCTGTCCGCCGGGGCGCGCATCTCGATGGAGTCGGGCACCGAGAACATGGACTGGGTGGCCGCGGCGCTGAAGCGCATCGTCACCTTCACCCAGGCCGGCGGCGAGATCAACGTCGTGGTCGCCGGGATCAACGTCGGCGCCCAGCCGTACTGGAACGCCGAGGCCACGATGCTCATGCACACCAGGGGAATCCTGGTGATGACGCCGGACTCGGCGATGGTGCTGACCGGGAAGCAGTCGCTGGACTTCTCCGGCAGCGTCTCGGCGGAGGACAACTTCGGGATCGGCGGCTACGACCGGGTGATGGGGCCGAACGGGCAGGCCCAGTACTGGGCCCCGAACCTCGGTGCGGCCCGCGACGTGCTGATGGCCCACTACGATCACACCTACGTCGCGCCGGGTGAACCGGGCCCGCGCCATGCGGGCACCACCGACTCTCGCGACCGGGACATCCGCGACTACCCGCATTCCCTGCCCGGCAGCGACTTCAGCACCGTCGGCGAGATCTTCTCGGCGGCCACCAATCCGGACCGCAAGAAGGCGTTCGACATCCGCACGGTGATGCGCGCGGTGGCCGACCAGGACCACGCGGTGCTGGAGCGCTGGGCCGGCATGGCCGACGCGGACACCGCCGTGGTGCAGGACGCCCACCTCGGCGGCAGGCCGGTGTGCCTGCTCGGGATCGAGTCCCGATCGGTGCCGCGCCTGGGTTTCCCGCCCACCGACGGCCCGGACACCTACACCGCGGGCACCCTGTTCCCGCTGTCGTCGAAGAAGGCGGCCCGGGCGATCAACGCCGCCAGCGGCAACCGGCCGCTGGTGGTGCTGGCCAACCTGTCCGGCTTCGACGGGTCACCGGAGTCGATGCGCAAGCTGCAGCTGGAGTACGGCGCCGAGATCGGCCGGGCCATGGTGAACTTCGAGGGCCCGATCGTCTTCTGCGTGATCTCCCGGTATCACGGCGGCGCGTTCGTGGTGTTCTCCAAGGCGCTCAACCCGAACATGACCGTGCTCGCCGTCGAGGGTTCGTTCGCCTCGGTCATCGGCGGCGCGCCGGCGGCGGCCGTGGTGTTCTCCGGCGAGGTGAGCCGGCGTACCTCGAACGACAGCCGGGTCGCCGACCTGGAGGCGCGCCTGGCCGAGACCGCCGGCGCGGAACATGCCGAGCTGACCGCGGAGCTGGGCGAGGTGCGGGCCGCGGTGCGCGCCGAGAAGCTGGCCGACGTGGCCGCCGAGTTCGACCGGGTGCACAGCGTGTACCGTGCCGTCGAGGTCGGCTCGGTGGACGCGGTGGTGAGCGCCGCGGAGCTGCGCCCGCGGATCATCGAGGCCATCGAGAAGACGTCCGCCGCGGCCAGCTGAGGCCGCGCGGTCACCCCGGAGCCAGAGTGGCGGGTTCACGACGTCGTCCCGGAGACTGAGCGTTCATGTCGAATTTTCGCTAGACCATCGGCGCGCGCCGGCCGATGCTGGGCGGGTGCGCCAGGACATGACACGGGAGAGCGCCGAGGAGCGGGAGCGCTGGCTGCGGGCGTTCCAGGCCAAGGACGAGCGGTTTGACGGCTGGTTTTACGCCGGGGCGATCACCACGGGGATCTACTGCCGGCCGAGCTGCCCGGTGGTGCCGCCGAAGCCGGAGAACGTCCGGTTCTACCCGAGCGCCGCGGCCGCCCAGCAGGCCGGGTTCCGGGCCTGCAAGCGGTGCCGGCCGGACGCCAGCCCGGGATCGCCGCGGTGGAACGAGCGCGCCGACCTGGTGGCCAGGGCGATGCGGCTGATCGCCGACGGGGTCATCGACCGCGACGGCGTCCCGGGCCTGGCCGCCCGGCTCGGCTACAGCGTCCGCCAGGTCGAGCGGCAGCTGCTCGCCGAGCTC
>JASIJN010000463.1 GCA_030050125.1 Streptosporangiaceae bacterium
CCCCGGCCACGTGCCCCGCAGCTCCCGCACCCGCCACCGCTATCAGGACGAAGGGCGTCGCGATACCGTCGTTAAGCCCGCTCTCGACGTTCACCAGCCGCCTGATGCGTGCGGGCACTGCTGGGTGAACCATCATGCCTGCGCCGAGGGCCGCGTCCGTCGGCGCGAGGGCTGCCCCGACGATCAAGGCCAGCCAGGCTGTCATGCCGTTGAACAGAGCCAGCGCCAGCAGCGTTCCGAGGCCGATCGTCAGGGGCAAGGCGAGCCCGAGCAGCCGCAGGCACAGGGCCTTATCCGGCAGCAGATCCCGCAGGCCGATCCGGGAGGCGTCGGAGAACAGCACCAGGACGAGGGTGGACTCGGCCAGCAGCCGCACCGTCTGGGGGGACGGCGCGAACGCCAGGAGCGCCAGCGGCCCATGGGTCAGCACCGCCCCGGCCACGACGAACGTGATCGGCGCGGTAATGTCGGCCCTTTCGAGTCGGGCGGACAGCGTCCCCCAGGCGAAGACCAGCGCCGTGACGAGAGCCAGATCGGAATCGCTCATTGGTCAGCTGCCGGCGGTCTGCCTGGCAGCCCACGTGACCAGGCAGGCAGCGGCTATTCGTGCAATCGGCTCTCGCCCTGGAGCCGACGCACCTCCAGGACCTGCACGCCGAATGTCTCAAGCCTGGCCAGAAGCCCGTGCAGCGCCGCCTGATCCTGAAGCGGGCCATGCAGCACGGTCTCAACCTGGTGCACGGATGCGGTGAGCCGCTCGAAGTCGACCAGGGCCTCGGGCGGGAGCGTCCCAACAACCCGTATCTCATAGTAGGGAGATTCCACCGGAAGGGCCCCCAAGGGTCTCGGTTAACGCTTCGTCATCCCAGGCTGCTACGGGCCCCTGTGCCGCGCCCCACTCGGTACGGGTGATTCCGCACCGTCGCCGGATCAACGTGAGCAAAGGGCCGTAGGTCAGCCGCGTTTCAGCCTGGCGCGTGGGCCCGGAGGAATGCGCGCAGGAAGTCGTTGAACTCGTCCTGGGCCTCTAGGTTGGGCAGATGCCCGGCGCCCTCGATCACGATCGGCTCGGGGCGCTTCAGGTGGGCGATGATCTCGGCGGTCACCCACTGGTCCGACCATGGGTCTGCCGAGCCTGTGCAGACGAGCGCTGGGATGTCGAGGTCTGCGAGCAGCGCGCGGTAGTCCGGCCGCTCTGCGCGGCCGCGCAGAGCGGCCGCCGCTCCTGCGGGCGGGGCTGCCGACATCATGGCGTCAACGCGCGCCCGCACCGCCGCCGGGCAGTCCGGGCCGTACACGCCGGTGTGCATGTAGTCCAGCAGGACCCGCATCCCGTCACGCTCCACCGCGTCGGCTCGCTCGCGCCGGGCCGCACGCTCGGCCGGTGTCGGCGGCTCCATGGTCGTGGCGACGAGGCCGATCGCCCAGTAGCGCTCGGGCTGCGATGCAGCCAGTTCCATCGTCACCAGCCCGCCCATGCTCAGGCCGACCACTGCCGCGCGCCCGATCCCGAGGATGCCGAGGAGTTCCTCGATGTCCGCGGCAAACTCACGCATCGTCACCAGGTGCTGAGTGACCGGGCTGTGCCCGAAGCCCCGCAGGTCGGGTGCCACCACGCGGAAGCCGTCGCGTAGCGCGGCGAGTTGCGGCTGCCACAGGGTGCGGTCGAACGGGTGGCCATGGATGAGGACAACGCAGTCGCCGGCGCCGGCATCGTCGTAGGCGAGCTTCACGCCTGTAACCATAACCGCGGGCTGAGGCGGCGCATCGCGGGCTGCCCCCCACGCCGGCGGCTAAGGCGGACAGATCGGTCGCCCGAATGGTTGCTGCCCTATTCGTCAGCCCGGGCGGCAGACGATTTCCTTGGCCTTTGCTTCTCCGCGAAAATGCGGAGCGCCGGATCACCCGCGCCGGGCGATGCGCTCCCTTCTCCCGCCGCCAATGCTGGACCACAAGGAGGTGGCTCACAGTGACAATCGGCGGCAGCATCGCGCTCATTGTTATCGGCGCAATTCTCCGGTTCGCCGTGACCTGGCACCCCGCGCACGTTGACCTGCAGGTCATCGGCGTGATCCTGATGATTGCCGGAGCGATCGGCCTGGTCATTTCGATCGCGTTTCTCGTGGTGCGGCGTCGTGACCGCGCATCCGCGCAGGTCTATGAGGAGCGCCGCTACACCCAGCCACCCGCCTGACCGGCTCGGTGGGCCAGGCATCCCAGTCGGCCCGCGACCGTCGCGCAGCCGAGGGCCGCGCCGCCCGCGGGCCGGCGGACCCGGACGGGCGGTACGGCCTGCTCCTGCTCGTGCTGGTCTCGATCTACCTGCTGTCCGCCTTCGGCACCGGGAGGCTGGCCGAACGCCTTCAGCTCGCGCTCTTCGCAGCGGTGCTGCTGGTCGCGCTCCGTACATCGCAGCTGGGCCGGCGACAGACGACGATGCTGGCCGTTATGGCGCTCATCGGGTCCGCAGCCGCCGCAGCGGCGGCTCTGACCAACACTCAAACCGGTGCCGGCATTGGCGAGATCTGGAGCGGGCTCATCCTGCTCTCGACCGCGGTGCTGATCGTGCGCCGGGTGCTGGCCCGGCCCACGGTCACCGTGCAGAGCATCTACGGCGCGCTGAGCGCCTACCTCATCACCGGATTCATGTTCGCTGCCGGCTATGCGGCCATAGAGCACCTGAGCCGGGCTCCGTTCTTCGCGGACGGGCAGCCGGCCAGCACGCAAACGTTCCAGTACTTCAGCTTCACCACGCTGACCACGCTCGGCTATGGGGACTTCACGGCCGCTGGCACCGGCGGGCGCGCCATCGCGGTGATCGAGGCACTCGTCGGCCAGGTATTCCTGGCCACCCTGGTAGCCCGTCTCGTCGCCGCATTCCGAGCGCCAGGCGAGGAGTCAGCCGAGCGGGCCTCGCCCGCGAAGGCGCGGCGCCGGCCGCCGAGCACCGTCCGCCGACGTGACCTGGCGCCCTATCGCAGATCCCGCAACCATCCAAGACGGGTGATGCCCGCCCCTCGGCGCGAGCCGCAAACTGCACGCAGGAACGACATCCCGCCGTTCCCGGAATCTCACTCGGCTGCCGCGGACGTCGGCGGCCATGACCAGGACGGATGTTGATCGCATGAGCGGCTGGCTTTGGGGGACCGTGCCGGGTGCCTTGTATCTGGTCCTGCTTGTCATTCTGGGCATCACAAGCTTCCGCAAGGGTCATTGGGTTCTCGGCCTGATCGGCTTCTTCTTCCCCGTCCTGTGGGTCATCGGGGCGATCCTGCCCGCGAAGTACCGCCGAGCCTGAATCCCGGCGGTACCGCGGCGGCAGCCGGCTGAGCCTCAACGCCTTCGCCGGGCCGCCAGGGATGGCCGGTGCCGACGAGTTCATCGAGGCCATGCCCGGCGGATATCACGCGCGGCTCGGCGAGCGCGCGCGGTGGCTCTCGGCGGGCCAGCGGGCGGTGCCGCTCAGGTGCCGAGTAGCTTGGCCTTGGCGGCGGCGAATTCGTCGTCGGTCAGAGCGCCCCGCTCGTGCAGGCCCGCCAGCTGGTCTAGCTGGTCGAGCATCGACGGGGCGGCAGCCGTCGCCGGGGTCGCCTGCTGTGGCGGCTGCTGGTATAGCGGTGGCTGATCGTGCGGCTGCTGGTATTGCGCCGCGGCCTGCTGCTGCTCAAGGTTGGCGATGCGCTCGTTCTGCTCGGTTTCCGCATAGTCGCGCTGCTGGGCCGCCCGGCCCATGCTCCTGCCCGCCGCGTATGTCCCGCCGAGCGCGGCCGCGCGCAGCAGCGGGCGTCGTCGCATGTACATGGTCCGCCTCCTGCCTTTCCGGTTCTGATGGGTCAGACCTGCACTTACAGCCCCTCTGGCGCGGCAATGCCGAGTGCCACCATGAGCTCGGGTGCGGCGGCCACTATCTTCGGTATTCCGACCTGCGGCGCGACAGCCTGCAGCACGCCCGCGAGATCTTCCGCCGTGCACCCGGATTCCAGCGCGTTGCCGACCTGCCAGAGGTAGGACGATGGCGGGGCATCGAGCGCGATCAGAGCGGCGATCTTGACGAGCGAAAAGGTGCGGGGATCCAGGCCGCTTTTCTGCTGCCAGTCTGCCCGCGCTTCCAATCCCTCGAGCAGCAGTTCCGGATTGTTTAGCGCCAGTCCCTGCAGCAGTTCTCTCGTGGCGTCGTCGACGTCGGCTTGGGTGGGCATGTTCATGATCAGATTCCTTTTCGGTCGATCCGGAGGTGGATCCCTTGGTCCTCTATCCACCTGAGAAATCAAGGGTTACCGCTTGCCGGGGGGTGGGGGGTCACCCGTGACGGATGGTTGTGCCGGCCGCCGGCCGCCGACTCCTGGCGCGCCCCCCGCGGCAGGCCCAGCCTCGCGGGCCAGGAACCGGAGCCGGGCCGCCCGGGCATCCCAGGCGTAGACGACCGCGGTACCGGCGATCAGGTCATGCAGGGCGCGCCGCTCAGGCTGGATGAGGACGCCGAGGAATCCCAGGCCGAACAGGAGAAAGCTGAGAGGGAACACGAACGCGCGCAGGACCCCCCGCCACGGATCGATGATCGCGCCGTCAGCCCGCACCACCCGCACCCCCAGCACCGCCATGCCGAAAGTTCTTCCGCTCGCCGCCCACGAGTACCCGAAGTAAAGGAATTGCCAGGCCACGAAGATGATGGCGACAACGAGGTTCTCCCTGTTCCACGTGACCTGCCGCCCGGTTACGACCTGCACGGCGTA
>JASIJN010000464.1 GCA_030050125.1 Streptosporangiaceae bacterium
ATCGCCGCCGACTCGCAGGCGGCCGACTCCAAGCAGGCCTTCGTCCGGGTCTGGAACCCGATCGCGGCCAAGTACGGCCTGCCGCGGAAGACCGCGACCAGCATCTAGCGCTCACAGGTGGTAGGCGTACTCGCGGAACTCCCAGTCGGTGACGAACCGCTCGAAGCGCTCGATCTCGTTGCGCTTGTAGGCCAGGAACGACGCGACGAAGTAGTCGCCCAGCACGGCCGCCAGCTCCCGGTCCGACTCCAGCGCGTCCAGCGCGTCGCCCAGCCGCGTCGGCAGCAGCGGCGCCCGGCCGGGATCGTACCCGTAGCCCTCGAGCTTGGCCGGGGGCTCCGCCTTGTCCCGCAGGCCCAGGCAGACGGCGGCGCCGATGGCGGCCATGGCCAGGTAGGGGTTGGCAGTGGCGTCGCCGAGCCGGACCTCCATCCGGGCCGAGGGCCCGCGCTCGGGCGGGATCCGGACCATCGCGCTGCGGTTGTCCAGGCCCCAGTCGATCAGCCAGGGCGCCAGCGTGTCGGGCCCGAACCGCTTGAACGAGTTGACCGTCGGGTTGAGCAGCGCGCTCAGCGCGGGGGCGTGGGCGAGCACGCCGCCGATCGCGTGACGGCCGACCGGTGACAGCCCGTCCGGCCCGTCCGGGTCGCCGAAGACGTTGCTCCCGGAACCGTCGTTCACCGACACGTGCACGTGGAAGCCGGAGCCGCCCTCGTCGTTGAACGGCTTGGCCATGAACGTGGCCAGCAGGCCGCGGTGGCGCGCGATCTCCTGCACCCCGGACTTCAGCCGGAACGAGCGGTCGGCGGCGTCGGTCAGCCCGGAGTGGCCGAGGTTGATCTCGAACTGGCCCGGCGAGAACTCGTGGTTGGCCGCGGTCACCCGCAGCCCGGCCTCCCGGAGCTGGCGCAGCATGTGCAGCAGCAGGCCCTGCGGGTCGCCCTTGCGGCCGACCACGTACACGTTGCCCGGCTCGTCGGCATAGCGCCGCCAGCTGCCGTCGCCCGCCTGCTCGCACAGGTAGAACTCCAGCTCGGGGCCGCAGACCAGGCCGTAGCCCAGCTCGGCGACCTGATCCGCCACCCGGCGCGCGACCGCCCGCGGCGACTCCGGCGCCACCCCGCCGTCCGGCAGGGTCGCGTCACCCAGGCACCAGGCCGCGTTCGGCTCCCAGGGCAGCGGCGTCAGCGTGGCCAGGTCGGGGTAGACGGTGATGTCAGGCAGGCCCTGGTCCAGGCCGCCCGGCACCGGCACCACGTCGCCCATCGGCGAGGTGTGATAAACGGCGCGGCAGAACGCCAGGCCGTGCCCGGCCACGGCCGCCAGCTCGTCGACCAGCACGTCGCGCCCGCGGTCCACGCCGATCAGGTCGGGATACGAGACCCTTACCACGTCGATGCCCTGGTCCCGCAGCCGCTCACAGACGGCGGCGACGTCCGGTTCGTGGGTCACGGCGGCTCCCCTGGGGCGGGCGGGGTGGTCGGGCGGGCCGGGCAAGACCCCCCGCCACGCGCCCATCGTAGGGAGCGCGCGCCCCGCTCGGATACCTCCTCGCACCCCCCGCCCCCCGCACCCCAGCCCGGCCAAACACCCCCGCACCCCCCGCCCCGCGCACCCGCAGCCCGGCCAAACACCCGCCGCACCCCCCGCCCCGCGCACCGCAGCCCGGCCAAACACTCCCACCCCCGCACCCCCCGCCCACCGGTACAACCTGGACCCTGGAGCGGGGACGGCCCGGGCGGGCGTGGCTTAGCATCCCAGGCAGCACGTACGGATGCGAACGACCTGGGAGCCGACGTGAGCGACGTAGCCGGGTTTTTCTACCCGCGGACCGCGACCGGGCGAGCCTCGCTGCTGCCCCCGCCGCCCTGGCACTACTCCGGTGACCTGCTCACCGTGGAATACCGGACCGACCCAGCCCGGGTCGCCGAGCTGCTCCCGGCCCCGCTCGGGCCCGCCCCGGACGATCCCGGCGCGGTCGCGCTCATCTGGGCCGACTGGCAGTCCTGCGGCGACGACGGGGCCGAACTGCTGGACCCGGTTCGGGCCCAGTACCGGGAATGCTTTGCCGTGGTGCGGTGCGGCTACGGCGGCCAGGTGTACTCGCGCTGCGTCTACATCTGGGTCGACTCCGACTTCGCCCTGGCCCGCGGCCTGCACCAGGGCTACCCCAAGAAGCTGGGCTCCATCCACCAGACCAGGCCGCACCCGTTCGGGCGCGCGGCCCCCCGGATCGCGCCCGGCGGGGTGTTCGCGGGCACGCTGGCCGCGGCCGACCGGCGGCTGGCCCAGGCGGTGGTGACGCTGCGCGAGCAGACCGAGACGAACGGATTCGTCAACGCCCAGCCGATGGCCCACCACCGATGGATGCCGTCCATCGAGAAGGGCGCCCCGGACGCGCTCGACGAACTCGTCGCGTCGGGCAGCGCGAGCGTCGAGGCCGGGCCGGCCTGGCGCGGCGATGCGGCGCTCGAGCTGTTCGACTCGCCCACCGAGGAACTGGCCCGGCTGGAGGTGCGTGAGATCATCGGTGGCTACTACCGCCAGGTCGGGGTCACCTGGGACGGCGGCCGTGTGCTGGCCACCCGGGGCCACCCGGCGTCATGACCCCGCCGCCCGTCCACCCACCGACATCAGCCCTTTATGCCGCCGCCCGACCGGCACCAGCCCCCTAACCCCCGCCGCCGCCCGCCTGCGCACCGGCACCAGCCCTCCATAACCCCGCGCCGCCCACCCACCGACCGGCACCAGCGCCCCTGACCCCCCGGCCGACGCGCTTGCCCGCCCATGATGGGCCCCGGCCCACGCGCTCGTCCGCCCGCCCGGCCCCGCTCGGGCGAGCCGCACCCACGTACCGCTCTCACCTGTCACAGAAACCACATAGCACTCACCCGTTGCTCCGCTGGCCCACGAAAGCGTGCTCCACGCCGTTCCCGCGCGAACCAGCACCGATGAATGCGAAGTTTGTGTACACAGAACGACCCTGATGCCACATTCACGGCGGTCGACGTGAGGCTGAGCCACTGGCGTGGGGCTTGACGGTCACCGGGCCCGAATATAGTTTGGCCCCAAACGATATGACCGGGCGGGTGGGTGGATGGGCGGGCGCCGAGGTGCACCGGCCGGGCGACAAGCAGCGGCGGCCCAGCGACCGGCAACAGCGGCGGGGCGACCGGCAACAGCGGCGGGGCGACCGGCGACACCGGCGGGGCGACCGGCAGCAGCGGCGGGGCAATGAGCACTGTGAGCGTGGCGGGGGTGGAGGTCGACACGCGGCACTGGATCGGCGGCCGCCGGATCGGGTCGGCCGGCACCTTCACCGACATCTCCCCGGTGGACGAGCGCCCGATCGCCGAGATCGCGCGCGGCACCGAGGCCGAGGTCGGCGTGGCGGTCCGGGCGGCGCGCGCGGCCTTCGGCGGCTGGGCCGCCACGCCGCCGGAGGAACGGGCCGGAGTCCTGCACGCGATCGCCGACGGCATCGACCGGCGCGCCGAAGACCTCGCTCAGGTGGAGACCTGGGACAACGGCGCGCTGCTGCGTTCGCACCGGCGCGGGGTGATGCCCCGGGCCGCCAGGAACTTCCGGTTCTTCGCCGACTGGCTCGGCCGGCTCGACCCCGGCGACCTGGAGATCTCCGGTCATGCGCAGCGGGTGTCCTGGGCCCCGTCCGGCGTCACGGCCGTGATCACGCCGTGGAACGCGCCGCTGATGCTGGCCACCTGGCGGATCGCGCCCGCCCTCGCCGCGGGCAACACCGTGGTGGCCAAGCCCCCGGAGTGGGCCCCGCTGACCGCGAGCCTGCTCGCGGACATCACCCGCGACGCCGAGCTGCCCGACGGCGTGTTCAACGTGGTGCAGGGCCTCGGCGCCGAGGCCGGGGCGCCGCTCGCGGCGCACCCCGACCTGGCCCGGGTGAGCTTCACCGGCTCGGT
>JASIJN010000465.1 GCA_030050125.1 Streptosporangiaceae bacterium
AGCGCGCGAGGGCCGGCCCGGGCGCGGCGGCGCCGTGGCCGGGCCGGCGGAATCCTCGGCCCACAGGCTCAACGCGCCGTAGGCCCAGATTCCATGGATCACCAGCATGACCGTCACCTCGGCAACGCCCCGGAGCCGCCGCTCATCACGGTAGCCCCGGCCGGGAGGAGACGTTGCGTAAAATTCGGCATGCCAGCGGAGCGGTCAGGCCACGAACGGCTCGGCTCCCGAATCCGTCGCCATGGGACGGCCCGCGGCCGCCCAGCCCTGCATGCCGCCGGTCACGTTGATCGCGTCCCATCCGGCCGCCGCGAGTGCCTGCGCGGCCCGTGCCGAGCGGCTGCCGGACCGGCAGATCACGTAGACCGCCTGGTCCTGCGGTATCTCGGCGGCGCGGACCCCGAGCTCACCCAGCGGGATATGCCGCGCTCCCGGCGCGTAGCCGGCCGCCCATTCGTCGTCCTCGCGCACGTCAAGCAGCCACGCGCCCTCAGGCACGCCTGCCGCTGGCACCTGGCGATCCTCGGCCCCCACTCTCGATCAGTGCTCCCTTGCGACGTCGGCCGCGCATCCGCTGCGATCACTTTCCGAACAGACTACCTAGAGAGGAGCCCTGGTGATTGTTCGCGACGCGCTGCCGGGTGAGCTGGCCGAGGCCGGCGAGATCAGGGTCGCGGCCTACCTGGCCGGCGGCTTCATGTCGCCGGACTCCGGGTACGCGCCCACGCTGCGCGCGCTCGGCACGGACGGCGACGGCCCGGTACTGGTGGCCGTGGACGACGAGGGCGACGGCCGGATACTCGGGACCGTCATGCTGCAGTTCTGGCCGCACGGGGGCGAGATCGGCCTCGGGCGGGACGAGGCCGAGATCCGGGCGCTCGCCGTGGCGCCCGGCGAGCAGGGCCGGGGCACCGGGACCGCGCTGCTGCGGGCCGTGATCGAGCGCGCGGCGCGAGCGGGGATCAGCCGGCTGCTGCTGGTGACGCAGCCGGACATGCGGGCCGCGCAGCACATGTACCAGCGGGAGGGCTTCCAGAGGCTGCCCGACCGCGACTGGTCGGCCGGGAGCGTGCTCCTGCTGGCCTACGGGCTGCCGCTGGCCGGGGTTCCTGACTGACTGCCGCTGGTCAGGACGGCCCGTGCCGGTCGGTTGGCGCCGACTGGTCCTTGGCCGCGGCCTCGGCGTCCTGGCGCGCGGCCGAGTTGACCTTGCGCAGGTGCTTGCTCATCGAGCGGAACAGGACGACCAGCACGGCCGCCATCCCGAAGACGATGAGGAACGCCAGCGTGCCAGGCTGAGCGGAACTGCTGGCTGATGCCGCCGCGAGCGTCGTCACCGGCTCGTCCACCTCACACTGTCCCGGACCCCCGCGAAGAGGTCCTCCTCTGGAACCTCAGTATCCACCACCGACCTGGCCAGATGAAAATCCTCGGTCGGCCAGGCCACCTGCTGCACCTCGCGCGGGCAGGCGAACCAGCCGCCCTCCGGATCGATCTGGGTGGCGTGCGCGAGCAGCGCCTGGTCCCGTATCTCGAAGAAATCGTCGCACCTGACCCGGGTGGTGATCCGGAGCGGCGGATGATCGGGGTTGTCCACCCACTCGCTCAGCTGCTCCCCGTACGGCGACTCCAGCCCGCGCCGCACCATCTCCTCGTGCAGCGCGGTCAGCCGGGCCCGGTGGAAGGTGGCGAAGTAATAGAGCTTGGCCGGCTGCCACGGCTCGCCGCAGTCCGGGTAGCGGTCAGGATCGGCCGCGGCCTCGAACGCCTCGATGGTCACCTGATGACACTTCACGTGGTCCGGGTGCGGGTACCCGCCGTTCTCGTCGTACCCGATGATCACCTGAGGCCGGAACTCCCGGACCGCCCGTACCAGCGGATGCGCCGCCGTCTCCAGCGACTGCAGGGCGAAGCAGCCCTCGGGCAGCGGCGGGAGCGGATCTCCCTCGGGCAGCCCGGAGTCGACGAACCCGAGAAACTGCTGACGCACGCCCAGGATCTCGCGGGCCCGGGCCATCTCCGTGCGGCGGACCGTGGGGAGGTTGGCGCGTACCTCGGGGCGTTCCATGGCCTTGTTCAGGATGTCGCCCCGCTCGCCGCCGGTCAGCGTGGCCACCAGGACGTCCACGCCCTCCCGGGCGTAACGCGCCAGCGTCGCCGCGCCCTTGCTCGACTCGTCATCCGGATGGGCGTGCACGGCCAGCAGCCGCAGCACCGCGTCTGGCCGCGGGACGTCATCACCGTCCTCGGTGTTCGCTCTGGCCCCGGCTTCGGCGGTTCTGCTCGTCACGGCAGACAGCGTTCCCTTCACGAATGATCGGGTGGCGGATGCCGCCACAAGGCTCGCCACCTGACCCGTCATTGTCCTACACAACACGCCCGGTCCGGGACGCCATTCCCGGCCGCGCCGCGCCGCCAGGGCCGCCGGCACCGCGCCACCACAGCCGCCGACACCTCGCCACCACGGCGAGCGCGGCGGGCAACCGTGGCCGGGGTCCCGCGGGGTTTGTCCGGGCTTGGCCGGTGGCCGCCTGCCATTGACACGGGCGACGTACTTGCGGAGCCTTGTTAATCTCGAAGGATTACCCCCAGGACCCACCCGGGGTCCGGCGGACTGCCTTAGTCCGCTTCCACCATAGGAGTTCTCGTGACCGAAACCCGCGATGACACCGTCACCTGGCTCACCCAGGAGGCGCATGACCGGCTCAAGTCGGAGCTGGACTACCTCTCGGGGGCTGGGCGCGTCGAGATCGCCAAGAGAATCGAGGCCGCCCGGGAAGAAGGCGACCTGCGTGAGAACGGCGGATACCACGCCGCCAAGGAGGAGCAGGGCAAGCGTGAGGGCCGCATCCTCCAGCTCATGCACATCCTGGATAACTCCCGGGTCGGCGAGCCCCCTCGCACGGATGGCGTCGTCGGCCCCGGCATGACCGTCACGATCCGGTTCGCCGGAGATGAGGACGAGGTCACCTTCCTGCTCGCCTCGCGCGAGGAGAGCGGCGCGCCGATCGACGTGTATTCTCCCAAGTCGCCGCTGGGCGCCGCGATCATGGGCAAGAAGGTCGGCGAGTCGGCGACCTATACGCTGCCCAACGGGCGCAACACGACGGTTGAGATTCTCGAGGCGGTCCCCTACGTAGGGATGTGACCGCCCGGCTTCCGGCAAATCATTATTTCGGGGCAGAACGCTCCGTCACGCCGCGAATTCTGGCTCGCTAGCCGGAGCCTCGGTGGGGGGCGGAGCTGCGCTGCTGCGCAGCGGGACCTCCTTGACGCACCAGGCCAGGATGAACACCAGCACGGCCACCGGTGCCGCCCACCAGAACACGCCCTGGATCGCGTGGGCGATGGCGGTGAACACGTCGTGCCGGATCGGGGCGGGCAGCTTGTCGACCGTGACCGGGTCGAGCTGGCCGCCCGCGGCGTTCATGTGCACGCCCGGCATCAGCGTGCTGAGCGTATCGGTCAGCCGCCGGGCGAAGATCGCGCCAAACAGCGCCACCCCGAGCGACCCGCCGATCTGCTGGAAGAACGTCCGCGAGCTGCTGGCCACGCCGATGTCCCGTGGGTGCACGCTGTTCTGCACGATCACCGAGGTGATCTGCATCAGGAAGCCCATGCCGATGCCCAGGACCACGAAAAAGACGCCCGAGTGGAGGCGGCTGGTGTTCACGCCCAGGCCGGTCAGCAGGAACATGGCGACCGACATGATCGCGCCGCCGATGATCGGCATGGCCTTGTACCGGCCCGTGCGCGTCATCACGAACCCGCCGATCAGCGAGGTGACGGAGACGCCGAGCATCATCGGGATCAGCATCAGGCCGCTGCCCACCGCCGACAGGCGCTGCACGGTCTGCTGGTAGAGCGGGAGGAACGTCAGCGCACCGAGCATCGCCATGCCGAGCAGGAAGCTCATGGCGGTGGCGACCGAGAAGTTGCGGTTGCGGAACACGTGCAGCGGCAGCACCGGCTCCGCCGCCCGGGTCTCGATGTACAGGAAGGCCGCCGTGGCGACCGCCGCCAGCAGGCCCAGGCCGATGATCGGCATGGACGCCCAGGCGTACTGGGTGCCGCCCCAGGTGGTCAGCAGCACGACCGAGGTGGCCGCGACCGCGAGCACGCCCGCGCCCAGGTAGTCGATCTTGTGCTGGATCTTCTTGTACGGCAGGTGCAGCGTGGCCCAGAGGTAGATGAGCGCGGCGCCCCCGACCGGCATGTTGATGTAGAAGATCCAGCGCCAGGACAGGTCGTCGGTGATGTAGCCGCCGACCAGCGGGCCCGCGATCATGGCCAGCATCATCGCGGCCATCATGTAGCCCATGTACTGTCCCCGCTCCCGCGGTGACACCATGTCTCCGATGGTCGCGATCACGCCGACCATCAGCCCGCCCGCGCCGAGCCCCTGCAGCGCCCTGAACATGATCAGCTGGTCCATCGACTGCGACAGCCCGGACAGCGCGGATCCGATGAGGAAGATCACGACCGCGGTCATCAGCCAGCGCTTGCGGCCGTAGAGGTCACCGAGCTTGCCGTAGAGCGGGGTGGTGATCGTGGAGGCGAGCACGTACGCGGTGACCACCCAGGACAGGTGCGTGACCCCGCCGAGCTGGCCCACGATGCGCGGCAGGGCGGTGGAGACGACCGTCTGGTCCAGCATGGCGATGATCAGCGCGAGCAGGAGTCCCGGCAGCACGATCAGGACCTCGCGCTTGGGCCCGCTGACCGCCGCCTGCCCGGCTCCCGTTCCTCCGGCTCCCGTTCCTCCGGATTGCCCGGCTCCCCCGGCGGCGGCCGACTCGGTTCCCGCCATGCTCGACTCCCTCCGAGGGCCACGGCCGGCCACTTCTGAGCTACTTGTCCTCAACCTACTTGCCGACCGGCTAGCATCACAGTGACAAGTAACAGTAGGCTGTTTACTAACCGGCCGTCAAGTAGATTAGAGTCGCCCACTACGCTGGACACAAGCCTATGAACGAGCAGATGCGCCCCATGACGGCGGTCGCCGATACCGCGCCCGCCAGTTCGTCGTCGGCCCACGCGCAGGCCGGGCACCATGATCGCGCCCACGCGGATGCCGGGCAGCATGACCCCGCGCACCGTCACGCGGCGCACCACGAGGGGCGCCGCCACGGCGACACCAGGGCGCGCATCCAGCAGGTGGCCCTGGAACTGTTCGCCGAGCAGGGCTACGACAAGACCTCGCTGCGCGAGATCGCCGAGCGTCTGGACGTCACCAAGGCCGCGCTGTACTACCACTTCAAGTCCAAGGAGGACATCGTCCGCAGCCTGGTCGAGGATTACTTCGGCCAGATCGACGCGCTGATCGCCTGGGCGAAGGCCCAGCCGAGGACTCCGGAGGTCCGCCGAGAGATCATCCGGCAGTACGTGCGGATCGTCGCGGAGGGCAGCGACGTGTTCCGAATGCTGCACCACAATCAGGCCGCGGTGAACAGCCTGGCCGCGGCCAAGGAACGCGGTGAGGTGTTCAGGGAGCGGATGACCGGGCTGATCGAGGCCCTCGCCGAGCCGGGCGCTGGCATGGAGGAGCGCCTGCGCGCCGCCATGGCGCTGGGCGGTGTGAGCGTGGGCTGGATGTTCTTCTCCGACCAGGTCGAGGACCGGGGGAGATTGTGCGCCGCGCTCCTCGGCATCGCCACGGACATCGCCGAGGACGGCCCGGCCTTCTGAGCGGACGCAGCGGCCGGGGGACTTGGCGATTCAGCCGGGCTGGCCCGCCGAGCCTGCGACCGCGCGGACCAGGGGCAGCACGCGATAGTCGATCGGCGCGGCCAGCGCGATCACGGTGGAGGTCCGCACGACGCCTGGGACGTCCACGATCAGGTCGATGACCCGTTGCAGGTCCGCGTTGTCGCGCGCGACGACCCGCAGCAGCATGTCACCCGGGCCGGTGATGGTGTGCGCCTCGAGCACCTCAGCGATCAGCGCGAGCTTGTCCGCGACCGGATCGTGCCCGCTGACCTGCCGGATCTCCAGGGTGACGAACGCGGTCACCCGGTACCCGAGCGCCGCGGGCTCCACATCCGGCCCGTATCCCGTGATGACGCCGCGGGCCCACAGCCGGTCCAGCCGGGCCTGAACCGTGCCCCTGGCCACACCGAGTCGCCGCGATGCCTGGAGCACGCCGACCCGCGGCTCCGCCGCAAGCAGATCGATGAGCCGCGCATCGAGCCCGTCCATCTCAACCGCCTCCCCTTGGCTCAGCATGGTGCTCAGCCGTCCGCCGGCACGGCTGAGAGTACTATACAAAATGCCTA
>JASIJN010000466.1 GCA_030050125.1 Streptosporangiaceae bacterium
GCGAATCGGTGCACGATTATCGGATCGCGGCCCGGTTCGATGGCCAGATCCTGGCCATGACGGATATCTACACGAACGACCTCGGAGGCCTGAATTCCCCGTTCGGCTCCTCTCAGCTGTCGACCGTGGTATTCAACGGCCCTTACAAGGTCGACGATGGCTTCGTGGAGCGCCGCGTCGTCCTCACCAACAAGACACCGATCGGCGCGTACCGTGGATACGGCCAGCCGGAGGTCAACTTCGCCTATGAGCGACTGATGGACAAGCTGGCCAGGAAGCTCGGCGCCGACCCGGTGGAACTGCGCGCGCTGAACATGGTGCAGCCCGGTGACTTCCCGTGGATCAACCCGGTGGGCGCCGTCTACGACAGCGGCGACTACGAGCGGTGCCTGCGGATGGCCGCCGAGGCGGTCGACTGGGCGGGCCACCGCCGGGCCGCGCGCGCCCCCCGGCCGTCGGACGGCCGGTACCGGGGCATCGGCTTTTCTTCCTACGTGGAGCGCACCGGGTACGCCAGCAGCAAGTTCCTCGCCGCCCGCCGCTCGGACTTCGGCGCGCACGAGTCGGTGACGATCCGGGCGAACAGGTCGGGCAGCCTGGACGTGTACACCGGGGTGTCGAGCATCGGCCAGGGCAGCGAGACGGTCTTCGCGCAGATGTGCGCCGAGTTCTTCGGGTGCGATTACGACCGGGTGCGGGTGCACTCCGGGGACACCGCGACGTCGCCGCTGAACACCGGCTCCTTCGCCTCGCGGACCGTGATCGCGGCGGCCGGCGCGATTCTCGACGCCTGCGCACGGCTGCGCGAGAAGACCCTGCGCATCGCCGCCCACATGCTCGAGGTCGGCGACCCGCATGACCTGGACATCGTCGGGCAGGTGGTCCAGCACCGGGACGACCTGACCCTCATGGTGCCGCTGTCGAGCGTGTTCGACCGGGCGATCCTGGGCCAGGGGCTGCCCGAAGGCGAGCAGCCCGGGCTCGACGAGACGTCATACTTCGAGCCGCCCGCGGCCGCCTACTCGTTCGGGACCGCGGTCGCCGTCGTCTATGTCGACGCGGAGTCCGGCGAGTTCGACGTGGAGCGCTTCCTGATGGTCCACGACTGCGGCACCCCGATCAACCCCAAGCTGATCGACGGACAGGTCCGCGGCGGACTCGCCCAGGGGCTCGGCCAGGCGCTCGGGGAGGAGCTCGTCTACGATCCCGAGACCGGTCAGCTGGTCAACGGCACGATGATGGACTATTTCGCCCCGACGGCGTGCGACCTGCCCCCGATCGAGCTGCTGCACACCGCCGTCGCCTCGCCGGCGACGCCGCTCGGCGTCCGTGGCGCGGGGGAGGTCGGCACCATCCCCGCCGCCGCGGCGGTCGCCAACGCCATCTGCGACGCGCTCAGCGACTTCCGCGTGGAGATCGACCGGCTGCCGATCACGCCCGAACTCGTCTGGCGGGCGCTGCGGGAACACGTTCAGCCCGGCGCCTGAGCACCAGGCGCGCTGGGTAAATCCCCGGTGACCCCGGGTCCATCGGGCCCGCATCGTGGGCAGGGCCGCATGCCGGCCGATGCGGTGATCTCGGCGGCTTCGGCGCGGGCCGCGTCGATCATTGCTGAAGCCTGCTCCTCAGCGAGCCGGAACAGCTCTTCGACGCGAGTGCCCAGCGCGGAGTATGTTCCGCGCTGCGGGTCTTGCAGCAGCGTGCAGCCATCTGACAGCTCAGCCTGGAGCGCGCGCAGCTGCTGGCCTTGGAGCCGCGACGGCAAGTCGCCGCAGACCTGGCCCAGGACCTGCTCGCGGGTCTGGCCGGTCAGCGCACAGAGCCTGCCGACCACCAGGTCGCTGATCAGCACGCCGGCGATCAGCTGACGGCTCAGGACGGTCGCCGTGGAGTCGTCGGCGGCAGCAGCGGGATGACGTTTCAGCCTGCCCTTCTTCTCGCGTACCTCGCCGATTGCGCTGATCTGGCGTGTGGCCTCCTCCAGCGGGGTGCTGCCACCGCCCGCCGCGGTCATAATCCGCAGCCAGCGCGCCGTCATGTCCTGCAGCCAGTCCACGCCCGCCACGGTACCTTCGGCCCCTCCCCCTCACCACGCCGCCGCCAGACCCCGGCCGGGCAGCTATTGACACGCGGTCTTTGAGCAGCGGATCGCGCCTATTCTTCTTGCGTGAGCACCTCGCCGGCCGCCGATCCGATCGCTTACATGACCCAGATGGCGGCATCGGCGCACGGGCGGTTATTCCGGGAGCGAGCACTGGCCGGGCTCGACCTGCGGCCGGGCCAGGTCGCGCTCGACGTCGGCTGCGGTCCGGGCGCGAACCTGCACGATCTCGCCGACGGCGTCACCGCGATCGGCAGGGTCATCGCCGTCGACCTGGACCCGGTGATGGCGCGGGAGGCCAGGCACCGGATGGCCGACCGCGCCATCACCGGGGTGCTGGCCGGTGACGGGCACGCGCTGCCGCTCGCCGACCGGTCCGTGGACCGCGTCCGGCTGGACCGCGTCCTGCAGCATGTCCGTTCACCCGCGGGCGTCCTGGCTGAGATCCGCCGGGTAGCCCGGCCGGGCGCGGTACTCGCCCTGGGCGAGCCGGACTGGGCGACGCTGGCCATCGACTCGCCCGACCCGCGCACCAGCGCCGACTTCACCGCCTTCGTCTGCGCGCACCAGGTGCGGAACCCGAGTGTCGGGCGCGAACTGGCCCGGCTGGCGACCGGAGCGGGCTTCACGGTCCGCTCGGTGCACGCGCATGCGGCGCTGTTCGACGACTTCGCGGCGGCCGACCAGGTGATCGGGCTCGGCCGCGTGACCAGGCGGGCGGTCGACGCCGGGTTCATCGACGGCGATCGCGCCAACTGCTGGCTGACGGCCCTTTCTGAGTCTGCGTTCCTGGCCGCGGTGACGTTCTTCAGCGTCGCGGCCGGGCTGACCGCGTAGCCGGGGCTGCCGCCGTCCCTCCGTCCTCGTCGGCACCGAACGCCGCCCGCTCGACCAGCCGGATCGCCTCGGCAACCGGCGGCGCCGCGGCTCGCTGATCGTGAACGACCACGCACAGGCTCTCGTCGTACCTGCGCACGTAGGCCGAGCTTCCCGGAAGCACGCGGTAGCCGAACCGGGTAAAGAACCGGTACTGATCTTCGGCTTCGCCGGCGGTGCCCCAGACGACCGGACGCCCGATATGCAGGGCCAGGGCCAGGGTGACCATCATGAGCGCGGCCGCGACGCCGTGGCGGCGCCGGGTCGCCGTCACCGCCAGCCGGCCGCCCTCCAGCACCCCGCTGCGGTCGATGCCCAGCCCGCCGATCAGCCCGGCAGTCCGGGCCTGGCCGAGGTGCGCCTCGACCGGCGACGAGCGGAGCGTCTCGGCCGGCGCCGCGCGCAGGCAGCCCACCAGCACGCCGTCGCCGTCGCGGCAGGTGATGTGATATGCCCGCAGATCCGCGTCATCAGGATCGACGAACCGGCCATCGGCCGCGCGGAACGACGGCCGACGTCCGTCGGCGTGGTAGACCTCCGCGCGGAAAGCCCGCACCGCGGCTATCGCCGCGAGTAAGTCGGCCTCACCCTCCCGGCCAGGGCCGTGGACCTCGAGGCACAGCGAGGTCCCCAGCGCCTCAACGGTGCGCCGGGCCGTGTCGCAGACCCACTGCCCCGATTCCGGCGTCGGCGCGCCGCGGCCCGGGACGCCCCGGCCATGCGCCTGTCCCTCTGCCATGCCAGGATCCTTCCACCTTCCGGCCGGCCGAGCCCCCTGACCGGCGGGTGGTCACTTGACCCGCAGCGAGCCGATGGCCTGCCCGATGAGGTAGCGCCATTCGTCCCGCACCCTGGCCTTGTCCTCGGGCGGCGCCTCGGCCACGGCCAGCCCGGCGCCGCCGAGCATCCAGAAGGCGAACCGGACCGTGCTCTCGAACGCGGTGCCGCGCAGGTAGCCGCCGTCGACCAGGGCGCGGATGAAGCGCTCGACCAGCCCGTAGGCGTAGTCCTTCTCGCATTCCCGCCAGCGGTGCCAGCCGAGCGCGGCCGGGCCCTCCAGCCAGACCAGCCGCCCGTAGACCGGGTCGCAGCAGTGGGTCAGGTACGTATCCAGCGCCCGCATCGCCGCGGTCCAGGGGTCCGCCGTGCCGGCAGCCTCGATGACCTCCGCGGTCACCCTGGCCTCTTGCAGGTCGAGCACGGCCTCGAACAGGGCCTGCTTGCCGGCGAAGTGGTGATACACGGCACCACGGGTGACCCGGCTGGCCGACGCGACGTCCTCCAGGGACGTGGCCGCGTACCCGCGCTCGGCGAACAGCGCGGTCGCCTCGTCGAGCAGCGCGGCCCTGGTGGCCTCCGAGTACAGCTCGCGGCGGCTCTTGACCTCGGGCATGCGCTGAGTATAGTGACAAACATTGAGTATGTGACAAGCGCCGAGTATGTGAAATCCCGACGCGGCGTTCCTCTCAGGGCGGCGCTGCGCCACGATTGAGCGGCACGGTTGAGCGGCGCGGTTGAACGGCACGGTTGAGCGGCACGGTTGAGCGGCACGGTTAAGGAGCGCCCGCGTTGACAGAGACAATGCCCCCGCCGCTGTTCGACCCGTTCGCGCCGGGCTTTACCGACGACCCCTACCCGCAGTACGCGACCATGCGGGAGCAGGCGCCGGTCTACCAGCACCCGTTCGGGTTCTGGCTGCTGACCAGCTACGACGACGTGTCCTGGCTGCTGCGGGCGCCGGGGCTGTCGGTCGAGGATGACAACGTGGCCGGCGACAGCCCGCTGCGCCAGCTGCGCGAGGAGGTGTACGGGGACGGCGCGCCGCGGGCGAGCGCGCTGTCCATGCTCGACCGGGACCCGCCGGACCACGCCAGGCTGCGCAAGCTGGTGTCGAAGGCGTTCACGCCCCGGGCCATCGAGGCGCTGCGGCCGCGAATCACCGACCTGGTCGACGGCATGCTGGACGCCATGGCCGCGGAGGGGACGGTGGACCTCGTCGACGCGCTCGCGTTCCCGCTGCCGTTCAGCGTGATCGCCGAGATGCTCGGCACGCCGCCCGCCGACCATGAGCGGATCCGCCAGCTCACCGGCACCGTGGTGCGCTCCCTGGAGCCGGTGGCCGATCCCGGGCTGATCCAGGCGATCCAGGCCGCCGACGAGGAGATGTCCCAGATAGCGACCGACATGATCGCCTGGAAGCGGGCCAACCCGGCGGATGACCTGCTGACCGCCCTGATCCACGCCGAGGACGACGGCGACATGCTCAGCGACGACGAACTGGTGGCGCAGACGCTGCTGCTGTACATCGCCGGGCACGAGACCACCGTCAACCTCATCGCCGGCGGCGCCCTCGCGCTGTTGCGGCACCCGGCCCAGCTCGCGGTGCTGCGCGCCGACCCGGCCCTGGCCGGCAACGCCGTGGAGGAGTTGCTCCGCTACGACAGCCCCGTCCAGGCGAGCCGGCGGATCACGCTGGAACCGGTCACCCTGGGCGGCAGCACGATCCCGGCCGGCGCGTTCGTGATGGCGAGCCTCGGCTCGGCCAACCGGGACGAGCGGTTCTGGGGCGCCGACGCCGACGAACTGCGGCTCGACCGGGACAACGCCCGGCAGCACGTGTCCTTCGGCGCCGGGCATCACCACTGCCTGGGCGCGTCGCTGGCCCGGCTGGAGGCCACCATCGCGTTCGAGCACCTGGTGGGCCGGTTCCCGGGGCTGGCGCTGGCGGGCGAGGTGATATGGAACGGCCGGATCAACCTGCGCGGCCCGGCACACCTTCCTGTATCAGTGAGCTGAGCCCCTGACCAGCTCCTCGTCCCCGGCAGAGGCCCTGCCACCGCGGACGCCGGAAGCTCTCCTGGCAACCGCCTCGGACAGAAGTCCGGCGCGTCGCGTCCAACCGAGCGGGCCGTGATTGACCCGCGACCGGCCGCCTGGCTACCCTCGCCTGTGTGGTACGGACCGCCAGGCTGGTATATCCCGCACCTCGCATACTCACGCTGTGCCTGCTGCTAGCCGTCACGGTGGGCCTGCTGATGGCCTGGCTGCGGTTGAGTCATGTGCTGTTCGCGGTGATCGCCGTCGCCATCTGCCCGATCTTGCCGATACTTCTGGTCTTCCTGCACGGGTTCCACCAGACGACCAATGAAAACCTCACCTCACGGGGTATCACCCCGGAGTCTGTCCGGTTCATCAACTCGCTGGATTCAGGCCTGCGCCGGGAGTACGCGCCCTTTGTCCCGGTCGCGATAAGCCGGCGGCTGTCCAGCACCCTCAACCGGCGCCCGGGTATCCCCTCGGCGACCAGCACCCGGCGTCCGGCACGGCCCCCGGCCCCGCCGGCGAGGCCCGCCCGGATCGGCCAGCCTCGCCGGCGCAGCGAAATGCTCCAGCAGGATGCCACCATCACGCTCGCCGCTGAACGGCGGGCAGCGGGCATCGACGACCTGTTCGCCGCGCTGGACAGCGAATTGATCGGGCTCGCCCCGGTGAAGAAGAAGGTCGAAGAAATCGGTTCGCTGCTGCTGGTCGACCGGGTGCGACAGCGGTTCGGGCTCTCCGCGTCCCGGCCGAGCCTGCACATGTGCTTCACCGGGGCGCCGGGAACCGGGAAGACCACGGTCGCGCTGATGATGGCCGACCTGCTGCACCGCCTCGGCTACCTGGAGAAGGGTCAACTCGTGCATGCCATGCGCGATGACCTTGTGGGTGAGTACATCGGGCATACCGCGCCAAAGACCAAGCAGATTCTCGACAGCGCGATGGGCGGGGTGCTGTTCATCGACGAGGCCTACACCCTGTACCGCGCGCAGGACTCGAAGGACTACGGCCAGGAGTGCATCGACATCCTCATGCAGGTGATGGAGAACCAGCGGGACAAGCTCGTAGTGATCCTCGCTGGATACAAGGACCGCATGGATCACTTCTTCCAGTCCAACCCCGGTATGACCTCGCGCATTGCGCATCATCTGGACTTCGCCGACTACGAGGTCAACGAGCTGATCGCGATCGGGCGGCTGATGCTGGACCGGTCCTCCTACTACCTGTCGGGCGAAGCGGTGACGGCCTTCCGCGACTACCTGTCGCTGCGGATGAGGCAGCCCCGGTTCGCCAACGCCCGTACCGTTCGCAACGACCTGGAAAGTGCCCGTCTGCGGCACGCGTATCGTCTCGCCGCCGATCCGGAGCGGCACTGGAGCAAAGACGACCTGATGCGCCTCGAGCCCTCGGACATCCTGCCTGGCCGCGACCTGCTGTAACGGGCGGCCTACGGCCGGGCGGTCACGAACGCCTCGGGGGCCACCTCCGCGAGGAACTCCCGGACGGTGCGCCGGAACAGCTCGGGCTCATCGCTCGGCGGCGAGTGGCCGGACTTCTCGAAGATCACCAGGCGTGAGTCCGGGATCAGCGACGCGATGGTCTGCGACATCGCCACCGGGGTCACCCAATCGTGCCGGCCGACCGTGATCAGCGTGGGACAGCGCACTCCCGGCAAGGCCGGCTTCACGTCGTAGTTCGCCCGGTTCTGCTGGAAGCACCAGTTGTGGGTCTCATACCGGTAGCTTCCGTTCTCGACCCGGGCGGCCGCCCGCTCCCGGTCGTCCTCATAGGAGTACAGCGGCGCGATCTCGGCCCAGCAGGCTTTGAGATCGGCGTCGTCGCGGATGTGGCCGGTCCAGTAGCGCTCGAAGTTGTCCCAGTTGATCGTCACGCGCGTCTGCTTGCGCGCGTTCTCGAACACCAGGTCGAGGTTCGTGCTGTCCGGGGAGGTGTCGCGCAGGATCATGGCCCGGGTGCGCTCCGGGTAGGCGATGGCGTACTCCATGGCGATGAAGCCGCCGTAGGAGCCGCCGGCGACGATAACCTGCTCGGCGCCCAGCCACTGACGCACCCCGTCCAGGTCTGCCGCCCACTGGGCATGGCTGTACGGGGGCTTCCCCTCGCTGATGCCGCAGCCGCGGGCGTCGTAGACCACGACGCGGAACCGGTCAGCCAGCCATCCGAAGCTCGCCTTCGGCTCGGCAAGGGACCCGATGCCGCCGCCGCCGTGGTGCACGATGATGACCGGGGCGGCATCGGAGCCGAGCACCTCCACGTTCAGAGTGTTGTCGTTGATCCGCACGAACATCCGGTCTCCTCCTTGTTGCCCGTCCGGGTCCGGCAGCTCCTCCGGCGCCATGTCGGTCACTGCCCCAAGCTCCCACGATCTCACCGGTTGCCGTGGACCCAGGCGCAGCGAAGGAAATCCGCGACCTGCCCCGCCTCCAGCGGGTCTCACGGCCTGCCAGCGGGGAGGCCATGGCACGCAACGGCACCCGGACCGGCTGCGGCGCGCCGATGGGTGTGGAGTTTGGTCACTTGGGTGTGACCAAACTCCACATTCATCGCCCGGCTGGGTTAGGGGGCCGGCCGCGGCCGGACAAAGCCGCCCAGCATCTGCCCGATCTCAATCGTGGCGGTGGCGGAGGTAACAACCGGATCGTTCCCGGCGAACGCCCGCAGCTCCTGTTCATCGTCGGCCTCTACGACGCCAAGACCCCACGAGCCGCTGCCGTCGAGCACGGGACCGAAGATCACCATCTGGCCCGACTCGATCCAGGGCTGCCAGTGGGCGGCGTGGCGTGCCATGATCTCGCGCTCCTGCTCGCTCATGTCCTGCGCGAACGTCGGACGGGGCGCTATGAGCCTGAATACGAAGGTGCTCATTCGCTGTCCTCCCTGAT
>JASIJN010000058.1 GCA_030050125.1 Streptosporangiaceae bacterium
GCCAGCTTCAGCCTGGCCGCCTCGCTGGGCGGGACGTCCATCTCCTTGACCCACTGCCGGGTGGCCAGGAAGATGTGCACGGCGCCGACGAGCACGCCCGCGAGCATGAGCATGCCGCCGGCCACGATGAGCCCGCCCCCGGTCACCAGAGGCGCGGGACGCACCTGCGGGAAGTTGCTGCTGCTGTTGCTGTTCCCTCTGTTGGTCATGGCTCCCCTAGTCGCTGAACGTTCGCGCATGATCGTCACTGTTGCCGGGCGGCCGGGGCCGGGCATCATCCCCGGGGGGTGATCCTCCCGGGCGCCACGCGGTCACCCGGCGCGGATGATGCGCGGGCCGGGCGGGCCTGGCGAGGGTATGCGCATGACCGCCGGCCGCCGCGTTCTGTCCTGAGCCGCGCGGTGACCTTTCACTTGCGCGTCATCGCGCCGGGTGACCTGACCGAGCGCATCGTCGCTTTCCTGGCCGCCGAGCCCGGCGTCTCGAACGTGGTGCTGCTGCCCGGCGCGGGCAGGCGGCCCGAGGGCGATGTGGTGCAGTGCGACCTGCGGTCGTCCGGGGCCAACGCCGTGCTGCGTCAGCTGCGGGCGCTGCGGGACGACCGCTCGGGCCCGGTCACCGTCGAGGTCGTGGACGCGGTCGTCGGCGAACGGCCGGACCCGGCCGCGAAGTTCGGCATCGTGCAGCGGGACGTCGCGCCGGTGTGGGATGTGGTCGAGGCTCAGATCCGGTCCATGGCCGTGTACCCGCCCAGCTTCTTCGTCCTGCTGGCCATCGCCGGGCTGATCGGCGCGGTGGGCATCCTCACCAACTCCGACATCCTCATCGTCGGCGCCATGGTGGTCGGGCCGGAGTACAACGCGATCATCGGCGTCGCGCTCGGCATCGAGCGCGGCGACCCGCAGCCGGTGATCCGGGGCGCGTCCGCGCTGGTCGCCGGGTTCCTGGCGGCGATCATCCTGACCATGGCGTTCGGTGCGGTGATCCGCTGGTCCGGCGAGACGCCCAGCGCCTTCTCGCGGGGCGTGCGCCCGGTCGCGGACCTGATCAGCAGCCCGGACCTGTTCTCGGTGGTGGTCGCCGTGCTGGCCGGGATCGTGGGGGTGGTGGCGCTGACCGAGGCCCGGACCGGCGCCCTGATCGGGGTGTTCATCTCGGTCACGACGATCCCGGCCGCGGCCAGCATCGGCCTGTCGATCGCCTACACCGATGCCAGCCGCGCCCTCGGCTCGGTCTACCAGCTGCTGCTGAACGTGGTCGTGCTGATCGCCACGGGCGCGGCGGTCATGCGCCTGCAGCGGGTCATCTGGCGGCCCGGCCCCCGCTTACATCTCCCTGACGGCCTGCTGGAGCGTCCGGTCGATGTCCTTGGGGTCGACGTTGAGTTCCTCGGCGGTCTCCTTCTCAGCCCTGGTCACGGCCTTCTGGATCGCGTCCTCGATCTTGCTCTCGCCGACGACGATCAGGCCTGCCTGGCCGGGATCGATGAAGTCGCCCAGCTCCTTGGCCCGGGACCGCGACATTCCCTTGGCCAGATGGCCGCTGACGCCGCCGATGATTCCGCCCGCCGCGGCCGCGCCGAGCACCGAAGGCGGGAAGATGATCCCGACCGCCGCCCCGGCCGCCACTCCCCACCAGGCACCGTGGCGCGTGGCGGTCTCGTCCTTGTTCTCGTGGACCTTGCCATTCGCGTCCTTGGTGATCAGTGCCGCGTCGTAGGAGCCGACCAGGCCGCCGGAGTGCAGTCCCTTGACGACCTGGTAGTCGTCTCGCGCCGAGCCTTCGTTCGGGTATGTCGCGACATAGATGAACGTACTGTCGGTCTTGGCCACGGCCAGTCCTCCCGGTCTTGTGTGCTGCATGCCTCTCACAGCCTCGGGCGCCGGGCCGGCCGGATTCATCATCCGTACTGGGTGATCCTCCGCCTGCCGCCGGATGCGCGCTGCCCCGTCGCTCCCTAAGATCCGGGGCATGGGAGGATTCTGGCCGCGGGCATCTGCCTGGGCGCTGCGCCAGCGGGCGGCCGCGGCCTTCGCCCGCGCCTGGGACGTTCAAGTCCTGCTCCTGATGATCACCTACGCGGTCCAGCTCGCCTGCCTGGGCAGCATGAACTTCCAGCCGGTGCCAGGCTGCCGGGCCAATCGCGGCGGCCTGCTCAGGGCTCGCCGCTACCTGGCCGGACAGGACGTCGCGTAGTCCCGGGCGGCCCGCGCAGGTCGGGACTTCCGGCACTAGGGAAACCCGGTGCGCGGGCGCGATCGTTGCGGTCGGGTGCCGGAGAAGAGGGGTCTCGATGAGGCTGACGCCGAGGATTCTGGCCGGCCTCGCGCTGGCGATGGCGCTCGCGGCCTGCGGATCCTCGGCCCTTTACGGCGTGCCGGGCGCCGAGCAGCCGAGTCCGGCCCCGGCCCGGCCCTACGACGTGTCCGCGCTCCTCGACCCCGCGGCAGGAAAGTTTCTCGGCGTGGAGGCGCCCGGAGCACCGGATTCGCTCAACCCGGTCCGGTCCTTCGCGACGGCCGCGGGGGCCCGGCCGAACCTGATCGGCGAGTACGTGTCGTGGAACGATCCGGTCGACACCCAGGCGTGGATCAACGCGTGGTCCTACGGGGCTCTTTACTACATGGTCTGGGAGCCGTATAACACGACCGTCGCGGCGATCGCCGACGGGCGCAGCGACGCCTACATCACCCGCGTCGCGCAGCAAGTGCGCGCGCTGAACATGCCGCTGGCGATCAGCTTCGGCCACGAGATGAACGGCTTCTGGTACCCATGGGGCACCACCGGCGCCACCGCGGCGCAGTTCGTGGCCGCCTGGCGGCTGATCCACCGCCTGTTCACGGCCGCGGACGCCAGGAACGTGATCTGGGTGTGGAACCCCAACGTCATCTCGGCCGAGCCCCAGCTCGACCTCGCCGCCTACTACCCGGGCGACGCGTACGTCGACTGGGTCGGCATCACCGGCTATTTCAGCGCCACCGGACCGGACACCTTCGACGGCCTGTACGGGCCGACCATGCAGGAGATCAGGGGCTTCACGGCCAAGCCGTTCATCATCGCCGAAACCGCGGTGCAGACCGGCCCGGACGCGGTTGCCGCCGCGCAGGCCCTGGTCGACGGGGTGCGGCAGCGGTCTGACGTGCTCGGCTTCGCATGGTTCGACTACGACAAGGCGGGCGTGGACTGGCGGCTCGAATCCCGGCCGCAGGTGCGAGCCGCCGTAGCCGCGGGCCTCGCCGGGCTTCGGCTGGTCAACGTCAGCCGGCCTTGAGCAGGGGCGCCCTGCCGCCCGCCCTGCGCCCCGTTGTCGTATGCCCCAGGTTTGCCCCGCGGGTCTTGTCGTGCCGTGGCCTTGGCGTCCCTGGCAGGCCGGTCTAGGTTAGTAGTCACATTGAGACTACTGGTCCGGGCAAGGACTCGATCGGAGGCACCAGATGAGCCTGGCGGACGACGTCAAGACCCCGATCCGGCACGCGGATCGCTTTTTCATCGGCGGGCAGTGGGTGAAGCCCTCGTCGGACGCCACGATCAAGGTGATCGACTCAGGGACCGAGGAACTGTTCTTCAGCGTGGCGGAAGCCCAGGCGGCCGACATCGCGCGGGCGGTCGAAGCCGCGCGTCAGGCGTTCGACACTGGTCCCTGGCCGGGGCTCACCCATGCCGAACGGGCCGGGTACCTGCGCGCGATCGGCGAGGAACTCGCCAGGCGGAGCGAGGACATCGGCCAGATCTGGCCTCGTGAGTCCGGCGTCCTGCACTCCATCGCCCGGTTCGGCGGCGCCGGCGCGCAGGCGACCTTCAACGCGTTCGCCGACCTGGCCGCCACGTTCCCGTTCGAGGAGCCGGCCAAGCCGGCCGCCGGGGAGTTCGGCCTGATCGTCCGGGAGCCGGTCGGCGTGGTCGGGGCGATCATCCCGTGGAACGCGCCGATGGGGCTGATCAGCAACAAGGTCGCGCCCGCCTTGCTGGCCGGGTGCACGATCGTCCTGAAGTCCTCGCCCGAGGCGCCCGGCGAGGGGTACCTGATCGCCGAGGCGGCGCAGGCCGTCGGGCTGCCGCCCGGCGTGCTCAACGTGCTGACCGCCGACCGCGAGGTCTCCGAGCTTCTGGTTCGCGACCCGCGGGTGGACAAGATCACCTTCACCGGCTCGACCGCGGCCGGGCGGCGGATCGCCTCGATCTGCGGCGAGCGGATCGCCCGGTGCACGCTGGAACTGGGCGGCAAGTCGGCCGCGGTGATCCTCGACGACATGGACATCGAGACCGCCGCGCAGACCCTGTCCCAGGCCGAGTGCTTCCTGTCCGGGCAGGTCTGCTCCTCGCTGACCAGGATCGTGGTTCCCCGGCAGCGGCACGACGAGCTCCTGGAGGCACTGGCCGGCACCTTCTCTCAGGTCCGGGTGGGCGACCCGTTCGACGCGCAGACCCAGATGGGCCCGCTCGTGGCCAGCAGGCAGCGGGACCGGGTCGAGGGCTACATCGCCAAGGGCATCGCGGATGGCTTCACGCTGGCCACCGGCGGCGGCCGGCCGAGGGAGCTGGAACGGGGATGGTTCGTCGAGCCGACCGTGTTCGGCAACGTGGACAACAACTCGGTGATCGCGCAGGAGGAGATCTTCGGCCCGGTCCTGTCGGTGATCCCGGC
>JASIJN010000467.1 GCA_030050125.1 Streptosporangiaceae bacterium
CCGCTCAACCCCAGCCACCAGCACAACCCCAGCCGGCACAACCCCAGCCGGCACAACCCCAGCCGGCACAACCCCAGCCGCCCGCACAAGGCCAACCCCCGGCACAAGGCCAGCCACCCGCTCAAGGCCAACCACCCGCTCAAGGCCAACCACCCGCTCAAGGCCAACCACCCGCACAACCGCAGCTACCCGGCAGCGCAGGTCCGGCGAGTGGTCCCGGACCTTACCCCTCAACGAAACGCCTGCTCCGGACCGCATGGGGGAAAGCGACAGCGGTCACTGTCGGCATCGTCGTAGTGGCTGTCGGCACTCTGCTCGGCGTGCACCTAGCTGCGGCACCGACATCGGCCGCCCCACCGGGCGCCCCGGCCTCCACGCACAGCGCGGCTGCCACGCCCACCCCCACGGCTCCCCCCATTGTGACCAGCATTGCCGGCACCTACACGTTCACCCGGCAGGTGCTCTCCTGTAGCGGTGCCAACTGGACCTGCCCTCCAGAAAATCTGCCCATGAAGATCACTTGCTCCGCCACCTATTCATGCGTGGCCTCGTCCAGCCACTGGGGGTCCTCACATCCAGTCACCTTCAACGGCACAACGATCTCCTTCTCCGGCACCGACGTGGGCGTCGTGGTCTGTAACACCGCCATCCCGGCCACGCTTACCTTCGACCTCACCGTGGTTTCCTGGAAAGTGGGAAGCAATTCTGTACGCACGCCTCAGCGAATCCAAGGTCCCTATTCTTTTACCGCCGCGGCAGCCCAAGGTTGTTCAGCTATTCAAGAGAAGGCAATCATCACCTCCGGATAAAGGACAGCCCAGTCAACTCCGGTCGGCCCGCTGAGCGCTATCCCCGTCGAGGGCACCGGCGAGCTGGTTGCGCGACGTGACGCCCAGCTTGGGGAACAGCCGATATAGGTGTGATCCGACCGTTCGAGGTGAAAGGTAGAGCTGCTGGCCGATTTCGCGGTTGGTCATCCCGGTCGCCGCCATCTGAGCTATCTGAAGCTCCTGGGTCGATAGCTGATCACGCGCAGCCGGAACTCGTACTCGGCTCTGCTCGCCAGACGCGCGCAACTCCTGGCGCGCACGTTCGCCCCAGGGAACACATCCCAGCGCGTCGAACACCTGCCGCGCGGCCCGCAGCAGCGCACGCGACTCGGTGACGCGCCGGTGACGCCGGAGCCAGGCCCCGTAGGCGAGCTGCAGCCGGGCATGGTCGAACGCGTGATGCCTCAGATCGCTCCGCAACGCCACGTCGTACAGCCGCTCTGCCCCGTCGTCCGGGGCGAGAACCGCACGGGCGTACACCAGGCCGCTATGCAGCGTCGGCGAGGGCGTGCGCTGCGCGAGCGTTTCGAGTTCCGCGAGGATCGCAGCCGCGACTTGGCGCTGTCCGCTTTGCGCGGCCGCATCCGCAAGATAGGTGATCGACATGAAACGGGCCGCCTCGTGGAACGCCGGATCGTTCCGGTCGAAGACTCGGGTGAGGTGCTCCAGCGCGACCGCAGGCCGCCCGGCGCCCAGCCAGATCACGCCGCGAGCGAACGCGACCATGCAGATGAGATCGTTCAAGCCTTGAGCTATCGCCGTCTTCTCGGCCTCGGCCACGAGCCGTTCCGCGGCTTCTGCCTCGCCCCGCAGGCCGCGAAGGGTGGCGCGCGCGATCAGCGAGCCCGCCCGCCACCAGGACTGCCCGACCTCCTCGGCGAGCCGGCTGGACTCGTCCACCAGCATCTCAGCCGAGGCCCAGTTGCCCTGGGCGATCGCCACCCACCCCCACATCACCAGCACTTGGGCGAGGACACCCAGTCGGCCCTGCGCGCGCAACTGGGTCGTCGCACTCGCCAGGAACCTGGTCGCGACGTCGTGGTCGCCGATCGCACGTGCCGCCATGGCCGCCAGGTACGCCTCGTCAGCGCTCAGCTCATCTGCCGATGCTTCGATCGCCGCCAAACGCTCAGACACCACCGAGCCCCAGCGGACGGGTCCTGCCATGGCCAAGATCACAACGCGGCGTGGGTGCGTCTGCGGCACGGGCAGCCCCTCGACCGCGACCGCCACGCGATCCCGGATCTGCCCGCCGAGATCCGAACGCCAGCATCGGACCGCGGCCCCGAAGAGAAGGTGCAGCGCCAGGTCGCTGTTTCCGGCGTCAGCGGCCACCTCAGCCGCGTCGACGAGTGACTGCGCCTGACCCCGGTCGCCAGGGACAGCGTCCGCAAACGTGCTGCGCAACCACGTCAATCGTGCACGCTGCTCACCGTCAGGATTCAGCTGCTCGGCCTCGCGCACCAACCGCCGCAGCAGGTCGACTTGGCCCGCCTCAAAGGCCAGCTCGCCCGCCCTCAGCAGCCGCGAACATCGCCGCGAAGAAGACGCGCTCAGGGCGGCCGCGCGCCTGGCGGCGGCTACGGCCAAGCCAATCGCGCCGCGCTGAGCGAGCCGGGCCGAAAGCAGCTCGGCTTCGCGGGCAATGGGCTCATCGGGCCCGACCGTCGACGCGGCCACGTGCCACAGGCGCCGATCCGGCTCGTCGGTGAGCACGGCTGCCAGCGCGGCGTGCGCACGGCGCCGGCGCACGGCGCCCGCGGACTGGTAAATCGCCGAACGAACCAGCGGGTGGCGAAAGGTGATCGATCCGCCGGCGATGCTCGCCAGGCCGGCTCCCTCCGCCGGAGCCCAGGCGTCAAGCGGGACCTCGACCGCGCGGAGCAAGGACGCGGCGGCCAGCAACTCGGCAGCCGAGGCGCGTTCGTCCGCGGCAGCCAGCAGCAACAGGTCGCGCGTTTGGCCCGGCAGTCCGGACACCTGGTGGGCGAAGGCGTGCTCGAGCCTGGACGTCAGGGACACCGGGCCCGTCGACGACCCGCCGATCCCGGCGTCGTCGAGACGCAACGCATCCGGGAGCTCCAGCAAGGCGAGCGGGTTGCCGGCCGCGATCTCCAGCACTCGCCGCCGCAGGCCCGGCGTGAGGTCCCCCGCCGACGCGTCCACCAGCTCGCCGGCGGCCTCGCCGCTCAGGCCGCCGAGGAGTAGCTCCGGCAGTCCCGCGCTGTCGAGCGCGCTGGCGATGCCGTTTCGCAACGCGAACAACACCGCGATCGGCTCCGCATCCACGCGACGCGCGATGAACGCAAGAGCGCCCGCCGTCGGCGGGTCAAGCCATTGCGCCTCATCGACGACCAGCAGCAACGGAACGCGCTCCGCCGCGCACCCGAGCAGGTTCAGCGCTGCAAGCGCGATCAGGAACGGGTCCGGAGCGGCGACATCAAGCGACCCGAACGCGGCCGACAGCGCGTCGCGCTGTGGTCCCGGCAGGCGGTCCAGCCCGGACAGCACCGGGCGCAGCAGCTGTTGCAGCCCTGCGAACGCTAGACCGGTCTCTGATTGCGCCCCGGCCGTGCGCAGCACCGATACACCCTTCGAGTCCGCCGCGGCCGAGGCCACTGCCAGCATCGCGGTCTTCCCGATGCCAGGATCGCCGCGCAAGATCAGCGCCCCGCCTCGCTCGGGAATCTGCGCGACGAGCTGATCGAGCATCGCGACCTCTGCCTCGCGGCCGAACAGCGGCGCAACGGGCGAACCGGGCCGTGCCCGAGGGGTACCGGTGCGCATGCCTATCACCGTAACCGCAGGGGGCCGGGCCGGAAGACGAGCAGATCAAGGCGCAGCCCGAGCGGGCCGGCCAGCCCACCAGATTGTGGTGCATACGCCGTCCGCTGAATTTCAGTCAGATGACGCAAGCGCGGGCCGGGGCCACCGGCAAGTCTGGAGAAGTACCGCCAGGTCACCGTACCGAGGCACGAGGAGAAGCCATGGCGAACCCGGCCGAACTGGAAACCAGCGAGCGGCACATGGGGATCGCCCGGCGGTGGTTTACGGAGGGATGGGCAGGGAATGTCGCGATGGCTGGCGACATCTTCGGCGAGGAACTGCGGACCAACGGCGTCCATGTCGGCGTGGCCGGACCGGTCGCCAGGATCCGCGACCGGCTGACCGGCTTTCCTGATCTCGCAACGAGCATCGAGGACATGTTCGCCTCGGGAGACAAGCTCGCCGTGACTCTCATGTGGCGCGGAACGCACGCCGGCCCTTATGGCGGCGTGCCGGCGACTGGCAAGACCGTCGAGGTGCGCGACTCGGCGATCTGGCACTTCCGGGACGGCAAGGTCATCGAGATCTTCACGCTTCAGGACCAGTTCGCGATGCTGAAGCAGGTCGGGTACCTGCCGGAGAGCTTCTACGCCGCCTGACCGGCGAGGCGGGGTACTGGCGGAAGAAGGAACATCATGGATCTCGGCCTGAGCGGGCGAACCGCGATCGTTACCGGCGCCAGCCGGGGAATCGGGCTGGCCGTCGTCGGCGGGCTCGTCGCCGAGGGCGTGCGCGTCACCGCTGGCGCGCGGGAGTCCTCGGCTGAGCTTGACGATCTGGCTGGAACCGGCGCCGTGCGGGTTGTGCAGGTGGACCTGGCCGAATCCGGCGCGCCGGCCGCGCTGGTCGCGGCGGCAGGTGACCGGATCGACATCCTGGTCAACAACGTCGGTGCCGCTCCCGCCAGGACGGGCGGGTTTGGCGAGATCTCCGACGCGGACTGGGCGGCTTCGCTCACCCTTAACCTGATGGCGGCGGTGCGCACCACCCGCGCTGCGCTGCCGGTCATGGTCGCCGCCGGGAAGGGGGCGATCGTGAACATCAGCTCGGCCAACGCGTTCTTGCCCGACCCGGCCGTGATGGACTACAGCGCGGCGAAGGCCGCGCTGGCCAACTTCTCCAAGTCCCTGTCCAAGGAGGCCGGCCCGCACGGCATCCGGGTCAACACGATAAGCCCAGGCCCGGTCGCCACCGACCTGTGGCTCGGCGACCATGGGGTCGCGGCGACGGTCAGCCGCGCGACCGGTGCCGGGCCCCAGGACGTCCAGAGCCAGGCCGCCCGGCAGATGGTGACCGGCCGGTTCAGCCGGCCGGAAGAAGTCGCCGACCTGGTGCTCATCCTGGCCAGCGACCGTACCGCCAACGTCACCGGGGCCGACATCACGATCGACGGCGGCCTCATCCCCACCTGGTAGCCAGTAACCGGTCACCGGTCGATGCGCAATGCACCGTGGCTAGAGCACGCGCCCGGTGACCCGGGGAAACAGTCAACTGACTCAAGCGAAACCTCGCGGGCCCGCACAGGATGGAGTGCAATCCGCTCCCCCGCCACCAGATGGGACACACCCATGACGGACGCACCGATCCCGGTCATCTTCATCCACGGCCTCTGGCTGCACGCCCGCTCCTGGACCGAGTGGGCCGAGATGTTCGAGGCCGCCGGGTACCGCCCCGTGGCACCGGGCTGGCCCGGCGTGCCCGACACGGTGGAGGCCGCCCGCGCGAACCCCGACAGCATCGCCAACCACGGAATCGACGACGTGACCAGCCACTACGCGGCGGTCATCGATGGCCTGCCGGCCAAGCCCATCCTGATCGGCCACTCCTTCGGGGGCATGATCGCCGAGAAGCTACTCGGCCAGGACCTGGCAGCAGCGGCCATCGCCATCGACGCCGCCCAGATCAAGGGCGTGCTGCCGCTGCCGATATCGTCGCTGCGGTCCACCCTGCCGGTGTTCCGCAACCCCGCCAACAAGCATCTGGCGGTCTCCCTGACCGCCGAGCAGTTCCGTTACAGCTTCGGCAACGCCATCGACGCGGCCGAATCCGACGCCCTGTACCGGCAATGGACCATCCCGGCGCCAGGCCGGCCCCTGTTCGAGGCAGCCGAGGCCAACTTCTCCCTGCATTCCCCCGCCAAGGTCAACACGACCATCGACAACCGCGGCCCGCTCCTGCTCATCATGGGCGGCCAGGACCATACGGTCCCGGAAGCCATCACCAAATCCACGCTCAAGCAGTACCGCCACTCGCACGCGATCAACGACCTGATCGAGTTCCCCGACCGCGGGCACTCGCTGACCATCGACCACGGCTGGCGCGAGGTCGCCGGCGCGTGCCTGGACTGGCTGGACAAGCACGGCCTGTAGAAATCGGCCCGCTCACGATGACAGACCCGATCATCCTCGCCGACCACGACGGGGCCCGGCTCACCCACGGCAAGCCCAAGGTCAACGGCGTAGAGATCCACTACGCGATCGGCGGCGCCGGCGAGCCGGTGTTCTTGCTCCACGGCGTTCCGAAGACCATGTCCTACTGGCGCCACGTCGTGCCGCTGCTGACCCCGCACTACACCGTCGTGGCGGTCGACAACCGGGGCTTCGGCGGCTCCCAGCGCCCCCTGGCCGGCTATGACACCGCCACGATTGCCGGCGATGTCGCCGAGCTGGCGACCCACCTGGGCTTCGACCGGTTCCGGGTCGCCGGCGAGGATTGGGGCGCGGCCATCGCCTACGCCGTCGCCGCCTTCCACCGCCGCCGGGTGCAGCAG
>JASIJN010000468.1 GCA_030050125.1 Streptosporangiaceae bacterium
ACAGCGCGAGCTGGCCGGCCAGCGCGGCGGCCGCGTTGTAGACGTTGTGCATCCCCGGCAGCGGCACCCACAGCGGGTAGGTCCCGGCGGCCGTCTCGACGGTGATCTCGGAGCCTGCCCCCGACGGCCGGACCTCGGTCACCGCGACGTCCAGGCCGGGCCGGGCGTTCCCGCACTGCGGACACCGGTAGTCCCCCAGGTGGGAGAGGTGGACGACCCGGTAACTCAGCAGGTGCTGGCAGCGCACGCAGCGGATGGAGTCCGCCGCGTGCTCGGGCTCGCGCGGGCCGGCCGCCCCGCCGGCGATGCCGAAGTACAGGCGGCGGGCGGCCGCATCCGGGGCCAGGCTGGCCACCAGGGGATCGTCGCCGTTGAGCACCGCGGTGGCCGACGCGGGCAGCGTCTCGATGACGGCTTCCAGCTTCCTGGCCATCGAGTACAGCTCGCCGAAGCGGTCCAGCTGATCGCGGAAGATGTTCGTGATCAGGAACGTGTCCGGCCGCACCTCGGGGGCCACCAGCCGGACGGTCGCCTCGTCGACCTCGAGCAGGAACATCTGCGCGTCCATCCGTCCCAGCAGGTCGCTCTCCCGCACCGCCGCCGCGGTCACCCCCTGCAGCAGGTTGGAGCCGGACCGGTTCTGGCTCACCCGCAGCCCCCCGGCCTGGGCCAGGGCCGCGAGCATGCGGCAGGTCGTCGTCTTGCCGTTGCTCCCGGTGACGATCACCTTGCGGGCGCTGCTCGCGGCCGCGGCCTTCTGCAGGACCCGGGGATCGATCCGGCGGGCCACCAGGCCGGGGAAGCTCGTCCCGCCGCCGACACCCAGCACCCGGGCCGCGGTTCCCGCCGCCTTCCCGCCGGCCAGCGCCAGCGTGAGCCGGGCCCGCTCCGATGGGGTGATCAGCGTCTTGTACGCCCCGGTACCCGCTGAATCGGGGCTCGTCGCCGGATCCCGGTCGCCGGCTACCGTGCGCACGTGGCGTCCTTCCCGGCCCTGGCCCGCCCGGCATCGAGGACGGCCTCCACGATGGCCCGCACGTGCCCCTCGTCGAGGGCGTAGTGCAGGGCACAGGAGCGCAGGGCGAAGCGGCCGCCGACGTCCGTCCCGGCCAGGAACGCCCGCCCGCCGACCTGGAGGTCCTCCATGATCGCCTGGTTCAGCGGGTTCAGGCGGGGGTCGTCGCCGCGCAGGCCGGCCGGCACGTAGCGGAAGCACACCGCGGTCAGCGGCCCGGTCGCCACCAGTTCGAGGTCAGGACGGGCGCCGATGACCTCTTCCAGGTACCGGGCCAGGTCGATGTGCCGCCGGACGTGATCGGCCAGCCCGGCCCTTCCGGCCTGCTGGATGTTCCAGAGCGCCTTGAGCGCCCGTCCGGAGTCGCGGGTCTGCTCGGCGCTGCGGTGGGAGTACCAGACCTCGCCGGCGAACCCCTGGCCCGGCGTCAGGCTGAGGTAGGAGGGGATGAGCTTGTAGGTGTCCTGCAGCAACGGCCCCTCCCGCACCATGGCGCAGCTGCAGCCGATGGCCACCGCCAGCCACTTGTGCGGGTCGAGCGCCACCGAGTCGGCGCGCTCCAGGCCCGCGTACCAGTGCGCCAGGCGGGGGTCGAGCACCCCGAAGCCGCCGTAGGCGCCGTCCACGTGCAGCCAGAGACCCTCCTGACGGCAGAAGTCGGACAGATCGCCGATCGGGTCGACGGCTCCGGTCTTGACGGTCCCGGCGGTGGCCGCGACCAGGAAGGGGCGATGGCCGGACCGGCGGTCGGCCGCGACCGCCGCCCGCAGCGAGGCCAGGTCCATGCGGAAGTCCCGGCCGGCCATGACCTTGCGTGGGGCGCCGAGACCGAGCGTGAAGGCGGCCTTCTCCAGGCAGGAATGCCCCTCGGCCGACATGTACATGGTGAGCCGGGGACGCCCGTGCAAGCCGTCGGTCCGCACGTCCCAGCCGCCCGCGTGTGCCCCCCAGTACCTGGCCACCTCGAGGCAATGCCGGTTCGCGTCCGACCCGCCGCCGAGAAGAACCCCGTCGCTGCCGTCGCGCGGGAAACCGATGAGCTCCATCAGCCAGCGGACGACCGTTTGCTCCACGTAGATCGCGGCATAATTGCCGCCCGCGCCGCTGGTGTTCGTCACCGCCGACGCGAATGCCGCGAGCATGCTCAGGCTGGATGCCGCCGGGTCGACGAAAGCCGCGAAACACGGATGATTCTGGCCCCGGCCGTATGGCAGCACCAGCCGGAGAAAGCCCTCGACGACATCCGCGGGAGCCGTGCGGCCGGCCGGAATCTCCATTTTCTCCAGTTCTTGCCGCACTTCCTCGGGCAGGGGGCGGTACACCGGCTCCCGCGGCAGTTTGTCCAGGTAAGCGGCCAGCGTGTCGACCAGCCTGTGGCCCACGCCCCGGAAGGTCTCCCCGTCCATAGAGAAAGGCGAGGGAACGGCGGCGTAGCCCGCGGTGCCAGAAGGGACAGGCAGTCCCATGGAGGCGAACTCCTCTCGGTACGAGAATGCTGTAACGCGTGTCAGCGACCATTCCCGCCGCTTGCGGCGGCAAACGGCTAGGCCTATTAACGACTTTGCAAATGCCCGTAATGAATGGCTAATGAGCGGCCCGCCGCGGCGCGCTTCGCGAGGTTTATGCAATGGCCGGGATGGTTTTGTCTCCCGGGCCGGCCGGGCGGGGCTGCGGCGGCCGCCGGCCCGGCTGGGATACTGCGCGCATGGAGAAGTTCTCACTGGAAGCCATCGCCAGGGCCCAGGCCAAGCTGGCGGCCGCCGCCGCGAGCGGACGCAGCGCCGAGACCGTGTACGGCGGGCACGAGCACGCGCTGCGCCAGACGGTGCTGGCCCTGACCGCGGGCTCATCCCTGAACGAGCACGAGAGTCCCGGCGAGGCCACGGTCCAGGTCCTGCACGGCCGGGTCCGGCTGACGGCGGGGGAGGTGACCTGGGAGGGCCGGTCCGGCGACCTGCTCATCGTGCCGGACGCCCGGCACGCGCTGGAGGCCGTCGAGGACTCGGCGATCCTGCTGACGGTCAGCAAGACCCTGGCCGGCCGTCCCTGACGCCGGCCGGGCGCGCGGGCCGGATCAGGCGGCGGCCGATCGCGCGGCGAAGACCGCGACCGTGGTGTACCGCACCGTGACGCTGCCCCCGAGCGCGTCGATGGCGGCCCCGACGCCCGCCAGCACCTGCGCCAGCTTGTCCGGCGGCGCCTGGGTGAGGGTGCCGGTCGTCGGCAGGACGTCCAGCCATTCGTCGCGGGTGTAGGCCTGCTCCCAGCCGGCCTGCCACTGCTCCGGCTCGCCGAACCCGCCCGCCTTCCTGATCCCGTCGCCCGCCCTGGCGGTGAACACCGAATACGCGCCGCCCGGGGCGGCCGGCGCCGGCGCGGCCTGGCGGCTGAACGGCGAGTCGGGCAGCGCCTGGCGGTAGGCCGCGGCAAAGGCCTCCGCCACCTCGGGCGGCGGCTGGAACACGTTCCAGAACAGGACCAGTTGCCCGCCGGGGCGCAGCACCGAGGCGGCCTTGGCGGCTCCGGCGACCGGGTCCACCCAGTGCCAGGCCTGCCCGGCGACGACCGCGTCGAACCGCCGGCCCGCGGGGTCCCAGGCCTCGAACGTCGCCGCCTCGACCTCGATCCCGGTCCGGCGGGCGAACTCGGCCATGCGCGCGTCGGGCTCGACCCCGAGCACGTGGCAGCCGGCCGCCCGGAACTGGCGGGCCGCTATGCCGGTACCGCAGCCGACGTCGAGCAGGTCGCGGCCGGGACTGGCGGCGACGACGCGGTCCACGAGCCCGGCCGGGTACCTGGGCCTGGCCCTGTCGTAGCGTTCAGGATCAATGCCGAATGATTCGGCGACCTGGCGGTAGGTATGGGACTCGGGCGCGGGGTGGGGCACGCCCGCCGCCGGTATCGTGGGCATCCGCCCACCGTAGCGGGTCGGCCCCCGGCTGGGGTTACGGCAGGATGTCCAGGTACTCGCCGAGGTCCCAGTCCGAGACGGTGGCGCAGTAGCGCTCCCACTCGTCGGTCTTGTAGTGGCGGAAGACCCGGTACATCTCGCCCGGCAGCGCTTCCTTGATCACCTCGTCCCCGGCCAGCGCGGCCAGGGCCTCGCCGAGCGTCATCGGGACCTTCCTGACCTCCTTGCCGCCCGCGATGGCGTCGTAGATGTTGCGGTCCTCCGGCGGCCCGGGGTCCACGCCGCGCCGGATCCCGTCGCCCATGGCCATGATCATTGCCGCGAACGAGAGGTACGGGTTGACGGCCGAGTCCACGGACCGGTATTCGAACCGGCCCGGGGCGCTGACCCGCAGGGCCGTGGTCCGGTTCTGGAACCCCCAGTCGGCGTACAGCGGGGCCCAGAAGCCGGTGTCCCAGAACCGCCGGTAGGAGTTCACGGTCGGCGCGGTGATGCAGGTGAGCGCGCTGAGGTGGTCCAGGATCCCGCCGATCGCGTTCAGCCCGAGCTTGCTCGGCATCCGCGGGTTGCCGGTGTCGGGCAGGAACATGTTCTCCTCGCCCTGCCACAGCGAGATGTTGTGGTGGCAGCCGTTCGCCGAAACGCCCATGAACGGCTTGGGCATGAAGCACGGGAACGCGCCCAGCTCGCGGCCCACCTGGCGGCAGATCTGGCGGTAGGTGGTGAGCCGGTCGGCGGTGCGCTCGGCCCGGTCGAACATCCAGTTGAGCTCGAGCTGGCCGGGCGCGTCCTCGTGGTCGCCCTGGATCATGTCCAGGCCCATGGCCTTGCCGTACTCCATCACCTTGTGGATCAGCGGCTGCAGCTCGGCGAACTGGTCGATGTGGTAGCAGTACGGCTTGGTCTTGCCGTCGACCGAGGGCGTGCCGTCCGGGTTGAGCTTCAGCCACATCATCTCCGGCTCGGTGCCGGCCCGCAGGTGCAGCCCGGTCTCGGCCTCGAACGCCTCGTGGATCCGGCGCAGGTTGCCGCGGCAGTCGGAGGTCAGGTAGCCGCCCGGGTCGGCCTCCTCCTCGCGGTTGCGGAACAGCGTGCAGAACACCCGGGCCGTCTTGGGGTCCCAGGGGAGCTGGCAGAACGTTTCCACATCGGGCAGGCCGACGAGCTCGGACGCCTCCGGGCCGTACCCGATGTACTGGCCGTGCCGGTCGGTGAACAGGTTGGCCGTGGCGCCGTAGACGAGCTGGAAGCCGCGGTCCGCCATCCGCTCCCAGTGGTCGGCCGGCGCGCCTTTGCCCATGATCCGGCCGGTGACCGAGACGAACTGGTAGTAGACATAGGTGATGCCCTTGGCGTCGATCTCGGCCCGGACCCGCCGCACCGCCTCGCCGCGACCGTCCGAGCTGGCGAACCTTTCAAGATCGGTACTCACGAGGCCTCCCCGGCGGTGGCCGACAGCGCGGATCACGATTTACGGACAGTAAACCGCGTATCATGAGGTGAGACAACCGGGGGAGGGCGCAGACACAGAGAGCGGTGACGCCGGTGACGGACTCGGAGGATGACGACGCCGAGGCCAGCCGGGCCGGGGCGCTGGAGGAGGCGCTCGGCGCGGTCATCGCCGAGCGGGTGCGGGAGTTCCGGCTCGTGCTCGGGCTCACCGTGGGCCAGCTGGCGGAGCTGACCGGCCTGTCCAAGGGAATGCTCTCGAAGATAGAGAACGCGCAGGCCTCACCGAGCCTGGCCACCCTGGCCCGGCTGGCTCAGGCGCTGAAGGTCCCGGTCACCGCGTTCTTCCGGGGACGGGGGCTCAACGAGGAACAGGACGTCCTGGTGGTGAAGGCCGGCCGCGGCCTGGACATGCAGCACAAGAACTCGGGACCCGGCCACCGCTACCAGACGTTCGGCAGCATGCGCGCGCCGCACAACTCGCTGGAGTCGCTGCTGGTCACGCTGACCGAGCGGGCCACGTTCTCGCTCTACCAGCACCCCGGCACCGAGCTGATCTACATGATCTCCGGGCGGATGGAATACCTCTACGGCAGCTCCCGCTACCTGCTGGAGCCCGGCGACGCCATGCAGTTCGTGGGGGAGGTGCCGCACCGGCCGAACGCGCTGGTCGAGCTGCCGATCCAGTTCATCTCGGTCAAGTCGATCCAGCCTGCCGGCTGAGCGCGTGGTTTCTTTACAGTGGACCTAGATTCCTGTCAGTCGGCGGCGACCGCCGCCTCCTGGTAGAGCAGGGCCATCTGCTCGGCCGACGGCATCTTGGGCACGTCCTCGCGGAACGTCACGCGCGAGGAGTCCTGCACCAGCCGCCGGTAGAAGAACAGGACCACCGAGCCGACCAGCACCCCGACGCCGATGCCCATGTCGGTCCAGGTCCCGTAGCCGGTCAGGGTCGGGTTGGTGATGCCGAAGATCACCAGCACGGTGTTGAACACGACCAGCACCGCGGCGATCCCGACCCAGACCGGGCCCACCCTGATCGGGCGGGGCCAGTGCGGCCGGTCCCGCCGCAGCAGCAGGAAGCCGCTCAGCGCGAACACGTGGGACAGCACGTACCCGATATTGCTGAGGTAGAGGATGGCCAGGTTGTTGGCGATCAGCAGGACCAGCAGCACGTTGACGACCAGGTCGACCGTCATGGCGCGGGCCGGGACCCGGTAGCGGTTCAGGTGGTACAGCTGCTTGATCGTCATGTCGTCGCGGGCGATCCCGTACAGGGCCCGCGACCCGTCGGCCGTCGAGGAGATCATCGACAGGAACAGGCTGCCGATGAGCAGCACGATGATGATCCCGGCCGGGCCGCCGCCGACGATCTTGGCGAGGTCGGTCACGTAGAACTCGCCGCTGGCCGTGGCCGCGCTCGGCGCGCCGGCCACCCCGCCGATGCCCAGCGGGAAGAGCAGGAACACCAGCAGCGTGAACATCGCCGCCGACCGCAACGCCATCGTGGTATCCGGACGGGTGTCGTGGTACTCGGGCGCGAACGTCGCGCATATCTCGGCCGTGTACGCCGACCACCCGAACAGGAACAGGTAGACCATGGCCAGCTTGAAGCCGCCGAAGCCGTGCAGGGCCCAGGTCATGTCGGAGCTGTGCCAGTTCCCGCTGAGGTACGGCACCACGATGAAGATGACCAGCGGCACCATCAGCCCGAGCCCGGTCACGTAGGAGATCCACACCGCCGGGCGGATCCCGAAGATGTTCAGCAGCCAGACCAGCAGGATGCAGGCGATCGCGATGGACTGGGGCAGGCCCACGTGGACGGCGCCGTCAAACACCGACCAGGTGCTGCGGGGGAACCACTGCGCCTGGATCAGGTCGCCGATCAGCACCCCGAAGATGGACAGCACGACCGACCAGCCGATCCAGTAGCCGAACGCCCCGACGGGGCCGACCAGCGAGAACCGCCCGCGCCAGCCCTCGTGCGCGTACAGCGAGATGCCGCCGGGCTTGTCCGGGAACATCGACGCGGTCTCGGCGTAGATCCAGGTCTGCAGCATGCCCACGCCGGCCGATATGGCCCACAGCAGGACCGCTCCCCAGGTGCCCAGCGCGCCCATCGAGAAGCCGAGCGAGGCGATCAGGAAGCCCGGGTTGCACAGGGCGATCACGAACCCGTCCCACCACCGCAGTGCCTTCAGCAGGTGACGCTCGTCGACGAACGCCTCGGCCATCCGGCACCTCCGTTTACTCGGGGTGAACCGTGTTTAGCATGCTGCGAACGTCGTGTCCATGGCCGGTCCTGTTCGGAACGTGACCAGGACCCTACGATGTGGGAATGCGCGGAGCCGAGATCACGGTCCGCTGCGACTGCGGCGGCGTCGGGTACGTTGCGTACGGCCGGCGCTGGCAGTGCCCCTCGTGCGGGCGGCGCTGGGACACCAGCCAGATCCCGGCCGACGAGTACTGGGGCATCATGCGCGACATGCGGCGGCTGCGGATCACGGTGCTGCTCACCGCGCTGGGCCTGGTGGTGCCGGTCGCGGCCCTGGCGGCGGTGGCCGGCGTCCGGATCCTGCTGCTGCTCCCGGTGCTGATGAGCTTCTGGTTCGTGTTCTACATGCCCCGGTGGCGGCGCCAGGTCAGGGAGCGGGCCCGGGCCCTGCGCCGCTGGACGCTGCACCCCGAGTGACCCGAACCGGGCCCCGCCTCGGCCCGTGTTATCTGCGGGTAAACGAAGTTTCCTGCGGATGGCTCCGCGGTGAGCGGAGTTACCCGGCAGGGGAGGCGTCGTCGGGCCCCGGGGTGCCGGGGGACTCGAGCCGGCTGACGTATTCGATGAACTCGCCGAGGGTGGGCGCATCCAGGACCGCCCGGGCCGGGATGTCCAGGCGGAGTTCCGCCGCCAGGCTGCGCGCCACGCGGATGGCGGCCAGGGAGTCTCCGCCCAGCAGGAAGAAATCGTCCTTCGCGCCGACGTGCTCGACCTCGAGGTGTTCCTTCCACAGGTTCGCCGCGGCCACGGCTATGCGCCCGGCGGGCGACTGCGTCCGCGCGGCGGAGCCGCTTGGCCGGATGTCGCGGGCGCGGCGGGCCAGTTCCTGCCGGTCGACCTTGCCGTTCGGGTTGAGCGGCAGCTCGCTGACGACCGCGATGGCGGCGGGCACCATGTAGCCCGGCAGCTCCCGCCGCAACGAGAGCAGGAGCCGGTCGACGATCTCGTCGCCGGGCTCCGGCCCGCCCGGGACGGCAAAGGCGACAAGCCGCGTGGTGCTTCCCGAGAAGTCCGCCACGACCGCGGCGGCCCTGGCCAGGCCGGTCCGCAGCATCGTGATCTCGATCTCGCCCGGCTCGACCCTGATTCCGCGGATCTTGACCTGGTTGTCAACGCGCCCCAGGTAATCCAGTTCGCCGCCGCCCGCATCCCGTACCAGGTCACCGGTGCGGTAAAGGCGGCGGCGCGAGCCGTTCACGGTCAGGGTGACGAAGCGCTCGGACGTCAGCTCGGGACGGGCGTGGTATCCGTTGCCAACCCCGACGCCGCCGATGAAGAGCTCACCGACGGTGCCCGGGGAGACCGGCTGGTGATCCTGGTCGAGCACCCAGAGCTCGGTCCCGTCCACGGGCCCGCCGATGAGGACCCGAGACAGGCCGGGGTCTCGCGGGCATTCCCAGGCGGTGGTATAGATCGCGCACTCGCTCGGACCGTACAGGTTGTGCAGGGTCCCCGAAGAGCGCTCGTAGAAGCGCCGTACGAGCTCGAGCGGCAGAGCCTCGCCGCCGGCCATGACTCGGCGCAGGCCGTCGTAGCGCTCGCCGGCCTCGCGCCCGGCCAGGAAGAGATCAAGGAGCGCGGGGCCGAAATGGAGCGTGGTGACCCCTTCCTCCAGCACGGCCCGGGCCAGGTAGTCCGGATCCCGGTGATCTCCGGGCGGGGCGACCACCAGCGTCGCGCCGGCCGTGAGCGGCCAGTAGAGCTCGGCGATGAACACGTCGAAGCCGCACGCGGTCTTGAGCAGCACCCGGTCGTCGTCGGCCAGGCGGTAACGGCGCTGCAGCCAGTCCAGCCGGCTGAGCAGGGCCCGGTGGGAGATCAAGGATGCCTTCGGCTCGCCGGTTGAACCCGAGGTGTAGATCATGTAGGCCGGTTCACCGGGGCTCCCGGGAACCGCCCCGGCCTCGGCCGGCTGGTCCTGGCCATCGTCGGACAGCACGATCTCGTGCCCGGCCATGCCGTCCGCCCTGGTCAGGAACGTGGACTGGGTGACGACGACCTGCGGCCGGGCGTCGGACAGCATGCGCTGAACCCGGGCACCGGGATCCTCGGGATCGATCGCGAGCTGGGTGGCCCCGGTCAGCGCGGCGGCCACCAGCCAGACCACCAGGTCCGGCCCGCGGTCCAGGTAGACGACCACCCGGCTGCCCGGGACGGCCCCCCGCGCCCGCAGCACCGCTGCCCGGGCGGCGGCGATTCTCAGCAGCTCGCGGTAGCTCCACACCTGTCCGCGGAACGTGACCGCCGCGCGCTCCGGGAACGACTCCGCGCACCTGCGCAGTGCTTCACCCAGCGTCCCAGCGGGCACGGCCATCACCGTTCCTCCTGACGCAAGTTCCTGACCCGCGAGTTCAAGCCGCTGCCCGGGCGGTGCCGGCGGCGACGGGACCGGCCCTGTGGATCGGGGCCATGGGCCAGGAGTCCTGCTGGTGATTATGCCGCCAATCCGGGCAAACCGCTGTAGTCGCTTGTCCGCCATGATCCGCGGGACCGCCGGCCAAACCCGCGACCTGAGCGGTTGGCCTGCCCCGGGCCAGCGGCACTGGTGGACGATACTGGCGGGATGATATGATGGTAACATAGGATTTTTCGACACGAACCACCATTTTTTCGAGACGGTCAGGCAGCTGCCCTTCATAGCTTGCGTCTGAACAGATCCGCTGGGGGATCTCGAGCGGCAGGGGATCTCGAGCGGCAGGGGATCTCGAGCAGCACCGTTCAGACCCAAGATCCCGATCGCACAGACGTGGCCCGGGAGGCTGTATGCGAGAGCCGCGACAGGTTCGTGAGGACAAGACGCTCGTCGTCAACGGCGGGAAGCCCCGGATCGCCGATTCCCTCCCCGAGGACAGCGGCATCATGGTGTCCGCCGCCGAGGATGTCGCGGCGGTCGTGCGGACCGGCCGCACCGTGCACTGGGGAGGCGGTCCTGCGGCTCGTGAACTCGAACGGCGGTTCGCCGCGCGCATCGGGCGCTCGCGGGCCTTTTTCCACAATTCAGGAACGGCCGCGCTCCAGACCGCCCTGTTCGCGTTAGGAGTGTCCGACGGCACGCCCGTCGCCGTTAGCAACTCAGGCTTTGTGGCCTCGGTAAACGTCATTTATCACCTTCGCGCCAGGCCGGTCTTCCTGCCGACCGACCCGCAGACAATGGTGTGCCGCCACGACGTCAGGGACTACGGCGACGGCATCGACATACACACGGCCCTGATTACCCATTTCTTCGGCAATGTCGTCGACATACCGGCGCTGCGCGTCAGCCTGGCTCCCCAGTACCTGGTGGAGGACGCGGGGCAGGCTCACGGTGCGACTCTGAACGGCAAGCCTGTGGGCAGCTTCGGCGAGATCGGCTCGTTCGCGGGATCGCTCAAGAAGCTGGTGACGGCGGGCCAGGGCGGGCTGAACGTGTTCGACGACCCGGAGGTCGAGCGCCGCATGCGCGTCTACGCGCACCACGGCAAGGAGGGGAAGTACGACGAGTTGTTCCCCGGCTACAACTTCCGGGGCGGCGAGATGGAGGCGACGCTCGCGCTCGCGGCGCTCGACGACCTGGACACGCGGGTGGAACGGCGCAATCGGACCGCGGCGGCCATCTGCGCCGTGCTGGACCAGGCGGGCATCCCCTTCGCCCGGGTGCCCAGGGGGACCGACTGCACGCCGGCCTGGTTCGACGTCGCGGTCCTGCTGGACGAGTCGTGGCTCGGTCATCGCAACTGGCTTATCGAGACGCTGGAGGCCGACGGCATCCCGCTGTGGCGGTACTCGTCGCTGATCGGCCTGCCGTGGGTCAAGCCCTACATGTCGGCGCACGGGTGGTGGACCGATCGCGACGAGGAGGTGCTTCGCGCCGAGCAGCGCCTCTGGGACCGCCTCGTGCTGATCGCCACCCAGACCACGCCGGCCGACGGACAGCGGATCGCCGTCGCGCTCGCCGAGGTCATGACGTGATCCGCGAGTCCGTGATCCGCGACGCGGTTGACATCACGGTCGACATGACGGGGGAGCGCGTTCGCCGGATCGTCTGGCGCCTGCACGCCAACACCGCGCTCTTCTTCACCGATCACTACGTGACGCGGGTCGGCCTCACCGCCCGGCTCTGCGCGGAGGCGGAGGCAGCCTGCGCCGCGACGGCGCGCGCGGGCGGGGTACCGGCCCCCGAGGTGATCGCGTCCGGTTACCTGCCGGACGGCTCGGGCTATCTGCTGTGCCGGGCCATCGCCGGGTGGCCCCCGCGCCGGGCCGCCGCGCTGTCGGCTGCCGGGGGCCTGCTGGCCCGGCTGCACCAACTCGACCGCT
>JASIJN010000469.1 GCA_030050125.1 Streptosporangiaceae bacterium
CGGGCTGTTCTTCGCGCCGGCGGTGGCGGCGCTGGCCGTCGGCGCGGCGAAGCTATGGCGCGAACGGACCGCGACCCCGGCTCAGAACGGGGCGATGTCCTCGGGCTGAGAGGCCATCGTGGCCAGCTGGTAACGGAGCCGGCAGATCACCACGTTCTTCGTGCCCCGCTGGATGGCCCGCTGCAGCACCAGGCCGCGCTGGTTGTGCAGGATCCATCGCCACCAGTGCTCCGGCGCCACCTCCGGGATCAGCACGACCAGCCGGTGATAGCGCTCGTCGCCCTCGAGCTGGCGGAGGTACTTCACGACCGGGGGGGCCAGCGAGCGGTGCGGCGTGTGCAGCGTGACCAGCGGCACGTTGGGGTGCCAGGCCTCCCACTCCTCGCGGAAATGGACGTCCATCTGCTCGTCTTCCGGGTCGCCGAAGCAGACCGTGACCGCGACCACCTCGTCGCCGATCGAGAGCGCGGCCGAGATCGCCTCGGCGGTCAGCCGGGACATCCCGCCGACCGGGACCACCACGAGCGAGCTCATCCGTCGCGGCGGCGGGGGCAGCTTCCCGAGCTGGAGCAGCTCCCCGAGCCGGTCGTAGGTGACGTGGATCCTGTTGAACATCAGCACGAGCAGCGGGACCACGATCACGACCAGATAAGCGCCCTCGGTGAACTTGCTGACCAGCTCGATCGCCAGGGCGGCAGTGGTCAGCACGGCGCCCAGGCCGTTGATGCACGCGCGGCCGAACCAGCCGTCCGCGCGCTGCTCGCGCCAGTGCTTGACCATGCCGGCCTGGGACAGCGTGAATCCCACGAAGACGCCGATCGCGAACACCGGGATCAGCGCCTGCGTGTCGCCCCTGGCCACCACGAGCAGGATCGCGGCGAACACGGCCAGCACGATGATGCCGTACCGGTGCACCTGCCGGTCGGCCCGCAGCCGGAACAGGTGCGGCAGGAAGTTGTCCCTGGCCAGCAGCGAGGCCAGGACCGGCAGGCCGCCGAAGGAGGTGTTCGCGGCCAGCGCCAGCAGCACGGTGGTGATCAGCTGGATCGCGTAGAAGATGATGTTTCGCCCGACCGCCGCCGCCGCCAGCTGGGCCAGCGTGGTCGTGGTCGGCGACGGGGCCAGGTGGAACTTGCGGATCAGGACCGAGATGCCGATGAGCATGATGCCGAGCAGCACCCCGAGCCACATCTCGGTGTGCTGCGCGCGCCGGGCCCTGGGCCGCTTGAACTCCGGCACCGCGTTCGCGATCGCCTCCACCCCGGTCAGCGCCGAGCAGCCGGAGGCGAACGATCTCAGCAGCAGCAGGATGCCGACGGACTCGGTGGCCGCCCCCAGGTGGCCGTTGAGCGAGACAACCGGATGGCTGTGCACCAGCCCGCCGACGATCACGATCGCCATCGCGACGATGAACAGGACCGTGGGCGTGATGAACACCCGGGCGGACTCGGCCACGCCCCACAGGTTGACGGCGGTGATCAGGCCGAGCACCGCGAGGCAGAGCCAGACCCGTCCCCCGTACAGGGCCGGGAACGCCGACCAGAGGGCCGCGACCCCGGCGGACACCCCGACGGCGGCGTTGAGGACGTAGTCGACGATCAGCGAGGCGGCGGCGACCAGGCTGGCCTGCCGGCCCAGGTGCCGGCCCGCGACCGCGTACGCGCCGCCGCCGGCCGGAAACGCCTCGATCACCTGACGGTAGGAGATGACCAGCACGGTCAGGAGCACCACGATCGCGAGCGTCACCGGCACCGTGTAGCCCAGGCCCACGGCCCCCGCCGCGGCCAGCACGATGACGATCGCCTGGGGCCCGTACGCCACCGAGGAAAGGGCGTCGAGCGAGAGCGCGGCCAGGCCCTCGAACGCGGTCAGCCGATGCCGCTCTTCGCGATCTTCTCCCGTGCGGACTGTCATGATCTGTCATACAAGCATGAGTACGGGGCGGGCCTCAGCCCGCCCCGGCACCGAGCCAGGCGTGCTAGACGTTTAAGACCACGATCGCGATGATGGCCAGCACGATCGCCGCCCCGACGACGATGCCGGCCAGGATGGCGACCTTGCGTCCTGGAACTCGCATGCTCCACGGCTGCTCTGCCTCAGTGGCGGACCGCTCGGCGAACGCACGGAACTCGGCCGTGCTGCGGGAAGTGTCGAAGTCGGCGTCGCGCTCAGACATGGCATGACCATAGCCGATCACGGACGCGAGAACATGCTGGTCAGCCTAGAAGGGTGCGAAAGCGGCACCGGGTACGCAACCCTACCGGGGCGGACCGGTCCCGCCCGGCACCCGGCCGGGCGGTACGGTGTCCGGACGGTGCACCAGGCGCGACAGGGCAATCACGCTCCGCGTGCGCACCACCAGGGGCTCGGCGCTGATCCGCTCGACCACCTGCTCGAAGTGGCGCATGTCCGCCGCCCTGATGTGCAACAGCGCGTCGGCCTCGCCGGTGACGGTACAGGCCGCGATCACCTCAGGGTGCTTGCCGACCGCCGCGGCGATCTCGGCGGGCGAGGTCCGGCCGCGGCAGAACAGCTCCACGTATGCCTCCGTCGTCCAGCCCAGCGCGGAGGGATCGACCCGGGCCGAGAAGCCGGTAATGGCGCCCGAGGCCCGCAGCTTGTCGACCCGGCGCTTGACCGCGGGCGCGGACAGCCCGACCTGCGCGCCGACCTCGGCATACGTGGCCCGCCCGTCCTCGACGAGCGCGGCGACGATCTGCTTGTCCAACTCGTCGAAGGCCACCCGGACGGCTCACGACCTCTCGGTATCTCCCGGTGATCTAGTTGTCGGCCGAAGGCCGCGCCGGGTGCCTGCCCCCGGTGACGTCGTAAAGATGGTGAACCGCGTCGTGAACGAGGAAGCGGGCGGAGGACTCGACCGTGAACTGAGCCCCGTCGCTGCGGCGCCCGGTCCGCTGCCACTGCTCGCCGGACACGCCCTCGAACCGCGCCGCGATCGCCTCGGCGGCGCGGCGCAGGTCGGTCGCGACCGCCGCGGGATCCTGCTCGGCGTACCGGTCCGCGACGGCCGTGGCGTCCTGGTCCCAGTTCGGGAAGTCCGGCCCGTCCTCGGTGAGCATCATCACCAGCCGCTCGGCGTAGAGCCGGAGCACGTCGCGGACGTGGCAGCCGTACTCCAGCGTCGACCAGACCGACGGGGCCGGGCGCTGCCGCGGGTCCCCGGGGCCGCTCAGCACGTCCTGCCACGCCGCGGAGTTGACCCGGATCATCCCGGGGATGGCCACCAGGGCGAAGCGCTGGGTGTCCAGCCCGCACTCCGGGCAGGGACGACCGAGCACCCAGGTCCAGTCTTTCCGGTCCGGCACGATCGTCACGACCCGAACGATACCGTCCCGGGCCGGTCAGGACAGGCGGCGGCGGACCCACCAGAAGCAGAACCCGGCCAGGGCCACGGCGAGGGCGAGATAGATCCCGGTCTCGCGCCACTGGAACGCCCAGTAGCGGCTGGCCGGCTGATAGACCTCGACGACCCGCAGGTGCATGCACTGCTCATACGCGGCGTCCTTGCCGCAGCCGGCTCGCTCGGTGCCGAAAACCGGGGAGAGGGTGGTGAGCCGGACGGAGATGATCCAGTCGCCGGGCCCGGTTGGCGCGCCTACGGACTGAAAGCCGAACTCGTTGTGGCCCAGGTCCGGGATGGGCTGGTCGAGCACCGAGACCGCGCGGAGCGGCGCGATGAGGTGCGGGCGGACCCACAACGGCACGGCCACCTGAAGGACCACGAAGATCGCCAGAGTGACGGCCACCGCGGGCAAGGTCCGGCGGATCAGCATCCCGGCCGTGACCGCGAGCGCGAACGCCAGCGCCGCGTAGCCCATCGGGACGATGCCGCCCTGGTTGAACCAGCCCGGCAAGAGCCGGGTCAAGGCCACCCGCTGGAACGGGCTGGACCACCAGGTCACCATCAGGCTCAGCAACCCCGCGCTGGCCACGCTGGCCAGGCCGGCCAGGCCCAGCTTGACCGCCAGCCAGCGGCCGCGGGTCACGCTCTGGGTCCAGGCCAGCCGGTGCGTGCCGGTCTCCAGCTCGCGGGCGATCAGCGGCGCGCCCCAGAAGACCCCGATGACCCCGGGCAGGAGAAACATGAGCAGCTGGATCAGGTCCTGCAGGACCTTGTCCTGGCCCAGGAAGTCGCTGCCGGCATCGATACAGTCGCCATGCGCATGACAGTGGATCACCACGGCGTCGAAGGTGCTCATCAGCCGCACGCCGGTGATCACGAGGGTGATCGCGAGCAGGGCCAGCGCCGCCGACGCGACGATGCCCTGGGCCCGGAACTGGCGCCAGGTCAGCCAGGTCATCGCCGTACCTCCAGCGCGGGGCGCCACGCGTAGGCGGCGCCGCGGCCCACGTAGGTGAGGACCAGGTCCTCCAGACCGAGCGCCGAGACCGTCCAGGCCGGGTCGCGGATCGGCCCGTCGGCGCGAACGATCAGCGTTGCCTGCCGGTCGGTGTGGCTG
>JASIJN010000470.1 GCA_030050125.1 Streptosporangiaceae bacterium
GCAGGGTCTGGGCCGGCCTGCGGGCGAACGCGTCGATCAGGCGCATCGTCACCGACGGAGCCAGCAGCGCGTTGCCGGCGGCGGCGATCCGGACCGCGGCGATCAGGTCGTGCCGGGGCGCGTCCTTGAGCAGGAACCCGCGCGCCCCGGCCCGCAACGCCTCGTACACGTAGTCGTCGAGGTCGAAGGTGGTCAGCATGACCACACGCGGGGCGGCGGCGCGGTCTCCCCCGGTGATCCGGCGGGTGGCCTCGAGCCCGTCCATCTCCGGCATCCGGACGTCCATGAGGATCACGTCAGGCTTGTGGTCGGCCGCGGCGCGGACGGCCTGCGCGCCGTTGGCCGCCTCGGCCACCACGGTGATCCCGTCCGCCGCCTCGAGGATCACGCAGAATCCAGTCCGGACCAGCTCCTGGTCGTCGGCCACGAGCACCCGGATCGGGTCGGCGGCGGTCATGGCGCCGGGAGCCTGGCCGTGACCGCGAACCCGCCCGCCTGGCCTGGGCCCACCGTGAGGCTGCCGCCGCAGGACGCAACCCGCTCGGCGATGCCCGCCAGCCCGAATCCCCCGGGCCCGGCCAGCCGCGTCCCGTTCCCCTTGGGCGGATCTGCCCCGGCGTTCGCGGCCGGCCCCGCCTCTCGGCCGACGCTCACCGCCACGGGCCCCTGGCCCGTGTCGGTCACCGACACGGTGACGTACCCGGGCTCGTACCTCACCGTGACCGCCGCCTCGCTGGCACCGGAGTGCCTGACCGTATTGGTCAGCGCCTCTTGAACGATCCGGTACGCGGTCAGGTCCACCCCGGGCGCCAGCTTGCTCGGGCTGCCCTCCACCCGCAGGTCCACCGCGATCCCGGCCTGGCGCACCTGCACCAGGACGTCGTCAAGTGCGCTGATCGACACCGGCGGCGCCGTGCTGGCCTGGCGGCCGTCGGCCGGGCCGCGCAGGACGCCCAGGAGCCGGCGCAGCTCGGTCAGGGCCTCGCGCGCGGTCTGGCCGATGATCTGCACCGACTTACCCGCCTCGGCCGGCCGGTCCGGCAGGAGCGAGGCCGCGGCCTCGGACTGGACCGCCATCAGGCTGACGTGGTGGGCCACCACGTCGTGCAGTTCCCGGGCGATCCTGGCCCGCTCCCGCGCGGCGACCAGGGCCGCCTCTCTGTCGCGCTCGGCCTCCGCCTGCTCGGCCCGGGCCTCGACCTCCGTCACGTACGCCCGGTGGGTGCGGGTGAGTATGCCCGCCATGCCGGCCACCACGAACTGCAGCAGCACGACGAAGAAGTCGTAGGGCTCGGTGTGGCCGGGCAGCAGCTGCGACCTGACGATGCCGACCATCAACAGCACGCTGATGATCCAGCGGACCCGGGTCGAACTGCGGTCCATCACCGTGTAGTAGGCGATCGCGGGGCCGAGCGGCAGGGGGGCGAAGCTGCCGATGAACAGGTCGTAGAAGTCGCGGGGAACGCCGACGGCGAAGAAGACGGCCACCGGCCAGCGCCGCCTCCAGGTCAGCGGCAGTGCCTGCAATATGACCGCCGCGTACGCCGCGTACGGCAGCGGCAGTTGCCTGGTCTCCGGGACCAGCGAGCCCACGTTGTAGGCGGCCAGCGCCAGCGCGAGCGCCAGGTCCTGCATGCGCGGCGGGAGCCCGGTGACCCACGCCGTCAGCCTCTTCACCAGCCGATTTTAAGGGCCGCACGCGCGCCCGGGCCATCCTCCGCGCGGCGGAACCGGCCGCCCCTACCCAGGGCGGAGTCCGGGCCCCGGCCAGGCGGTGAAGAAAGCCTCTGGGATACCCGAAGAACGGGCATCACGGCCGATGCGGCCCGCAGTCCAGGCGCGCCATCGTAACGGTCATGAACGCACAGTCACGAACACAGGAGGCGCCCGGACAGGGTCCGGCGGTCCCTCCGGCCATCATCGGGCTGGCCGGGGTGGAAAAGGTCTACCGCAGCGGCGGCAAAAGAGGAGGGCCGGGCTTCCCCGCCCTGAGCGGCGTGAACCTGGCCATCGCCGCGGGCGAGATGGTGGCCATCACCGGCCCGTCGGGCAGCGGCAAGACCACCATCGTCAACCTCATCGCCGGCATCGACCGGCCCACCACCGGCACGGTGACCGTCGGTGGCAGCCGCCTGGACCAGATGACCGAGGAGCAGCTGGCGGTCTGGCGCGGCCGCACCATCGGCATCGTCTTCCAGTTCTTCCAGCTGATGCCCACCCTGACCGCGGAGGAGAACGCCACGCTTCCCCTGGACCTGGCCCGGATCGGCACGCCGCGCGACCGCAAGGCCCGGGCGGCAGGGAACCTGGCCACGGTCGGGCTGGCCGACCGCGGCCACCGGCTGCCGCTGGAGCTTTCCGGCGGGGAGCAGCAGCGCGTCGCGATCGCCCGGGCCATGGCCTGCGAGCCGCCGATACTGCTCGGCGACGAGCCCACCGGCAACCTCGACACCGGGATGGCCCGGGACATGTTCGAGCTCCTCAGGCGGCTGAACGCGGGCGGGACCACGGTGGTGTACGTCACCCACGACCAGGCCCTGGCCGCGATGGCGTCCCGGATCGTGTCGGTTCGCGACGGCCTGATCGTCGACGACACGGGGAGCCGGCCGAGCGAGGTGACGGCATGACCACGCTGAACCGCAAGGCCTGGGCCGACCTGACCCGGCACCGCGCCCGCACGGTACTGACCGTGCTCACGCTGAGCATCGCGATCGCCAGCCTGGGCTTCCTCGCCGTGCCGAGCCTGCTCAACGCGGCGATGAACCGCCAGGTGGCCGACAGCCACCTCTACGACGTCGGGATATCCACCCGCGTGCTGGCCCTGACCCCGGCCCAGCTGCGCGCGCTCGGGCGCCTGCCGGGCGTCGCCGCGGTCAACCCCGACCTGGGCTACCTGACCACCGCGACCGGGCCCGGGGGCAGCCAGAACGTCGAGATCGCCGGCGGCGACCTGGCCTCCGCCCCGGTCAACACGGTCCCGCTGCTCAGCGGCCGGCTCCCCGGCCCGGGCGAGGTGCTGGCCGACGCGGCCAACGGCAAGGCCGCCGACTTCGCGGTCCCGAACGGCGGCTCGATCCGCGTGCGCGCCGCGAGCGGCAGGCTGGTGACGCTGCGGGTCAGCGGCACCGGGCTGAACCTGGCCGCGACCCCGGGCGCGAACGGCTCGAGCACGCCCGTCTTCTACACCACGCTGGCCACCCTGGAATCGCTGCGCGGCGTGCACGGCGTCAGCTACCTGGGTTTCCGGCTCACCGACGACACCCCGGCCGCGCAGACGCGGGTGATCGCCGAGGTCCGGGCCTACCTGACCGCCCAGACCGGGGCGGACCCGATCACGGCGCTTCCCGCCACCCGGGCGGCCGGCCAGTGGCCGGGCAAGGCCGCGTTCGGCCACATCATGGCGCTGCTGTACATCATCACGATCCTGGCCTTCCTTTCCGCCCTGTTCCTCATCGCCGCCACGATGAACACGCTCATCGCCGAGCAGGCCCGTGAGATCGCGATACTCAAGACGCTCGGCGGCCGACGCCGGCAGATCGGCGGCATCATCCTGCGCACGGCGGGCATGCTCGGCGCGGCGGCGGCGGTGGCCGGCACGATCGTCGGCATCGGCCTGGCCTACCTGCTGACGCAGTACTTCGCCGAGAAGTTCGTCGACGTTTCCTTCGGCTTCGGGATCGCCGTCGCAGTGGTGGTGGCCAGCCTGCTGCTGGGCCCCGCGCTGGCCGTGGCCGCGTCTGTGCCCGGCCTGCGCCGCGCGCTGCGCAGGCCGGTGGCGCAGACCCTCGCCGACCAGGGCACCAGCGGCTACGGAGCCGGCCGGCTGGACCGCCTGGCC
>JASIJN010000471.1 GCA_030050125.1 Streptosporangiaceae bacterium
CCGACCTGGCCGCCGACGCGGCCGCCAGCCTGGCCGGCCAGTTCGAGGCCGCGGGCATCACCCTGGAGCGCGCGCTGGCCCGGGTCGACGTCATGGCCGACCCGCGCTGGCTGCACCAGGTGATCACGAACCTGCTCACGAACGCGCTCAAGTTCACCCCGTCCGGCGGCCGGGTCACCGTCCGGGTCGGGCCCTCCGGGGCGGACGCGGTGCTGACGGTCACCGACACCGGCACCGGGATCCCCGCCGACGAGCTGCCGCACATCTTCGACCGCTTCTGGCGCGGCCGGCAGGCCGCACAGACCTCGGGCAGCGGCATCGGCCTCGCCGTCGCGGCCGAGCTGACCCAGGCGCACGGCGGGGAGCTGACCGCCAGCAGTCAGCCGGGGCGCGGAACCCAGATGACGCTCACGCTGCCGCGCGCGTAAGCCGCGCAGATGCGGCGCGCTGCCCCATGCGCCGAGGGCAGCCAGATGGGGCAGCGCGACCGCCGGGCCTCAGGCCCGGTCTTCGAGGACGTCCAGGTCGTAAAACACCGGCGGGCCGGAGGTCACCTTCGTGTACTGCTCCGCCGCGAACCTGGTTTCCGGGAGATCAGAGTTCTCCATCGCGGACTCGTAGGAGTCGAAGAACACCAGCGCGAAGTAGCGATCCGGATCGTTGTGATCGCGGGCGACCAGCTCGCGGCCCGCCGTGCGCTTGCCCTCGGTGGCCCGGCGCCACTCGTCGTGGATCTTGCTGGCCCCGTCGATGTCGGCGGTACGGAACTCGATGATCTGTATGAACGCCACGACTAGCCCCCTCATCATGAGCTGGCGGTGCCCGCCGAGCCGCCGAAGCGGCCCGCAAGCGCGGTCGCCGTGCGAGACCGGTCACGCCCCCATCGGACCGGAAGGAAGCGACCCTTCGCGACACGGGCACCGCCTGCTCTCCCCCGCGGTCAGCGCCTGGTCTGGTTCGGCGCCACCGCCCCTACGCCTCCAAATCGACACCATCGCGGTGCAGCCCGTATGCAGACCACGTGGACGAGATGTGGAGCAGCTCCACACCTGCGCAGACGCGGCCGGAAATTGACTTGACGGAGCATGGGATAACGGCTAACTATTTAACGGTTAGAGAGGTGGGCCATGCGCCAAGAAGTTGTGCTGGCGATGCTGGCGAAGGAGCCGTCACACGGCTACCAGCTGCGCGCGCGGCTGCGGCAGGCGCTCGGGCCGCTGGGCGACGCGATGAACGACGGCCAGGTCTACGTGACGCTGACCCGGCTGGAGAAGGCGGGCCTGGTGGAGTCCGAGCCGGCGGCCGGGATGCCGGACCGGCCGGACCGCAAGGTCTACGCGCTGACCGCGGTCGGCCACCAGCGGGTGGCCGGCTGGCTGGCCGAGGTGAGCTGGCCCCGGCCCGACCTCGCCGAGTTCCACCTCAAGCTCATCGCGGCCGCGGCGGCCGGGCTGGCCGACCCGCTGTCGATCGTCGACTCCCAGCGTCATGAGCTGCTGCGGCGGCTGCGCGACGCCCAGCGCGCCGCGATGGCCGAGCCCGACGGCTCGGCGGCCGGGCTGCTGCTCGAGGGCATCGTGCTGCGGCTGCAGGGGGACCTGCGCTGGCTGGAGGCCTGCGAGCGGGCCTGGACACCACGGAAGGACCGGTCATGAACGACGTCGGCGCGTCGATCCTGCGCGCTCGCGGGCTGCGCAAGGACTACGGCAAGGGTGCGGGGCTGGTGCGCGCGGTCGACGACGTCGACCTCGACGTGGCCGGCGGGGAGACCGTGGCGGTGATGGGGCCGAGCGGCTGCGGCAAGTCCACGCTGCTGCACCTGCTCGGCGGCCTGGACCGGCCGTCGGCGGGCGAGCTGTGGCTGGGGGGTCGGCGGCTGGACCAGATGGGGGAGCGGGCCCTGGCCCGGCTGCGGCGGGACGCGGTCGGGTTCGTGTTCCAGGCGTTCCAGCTGATGGACGAGCTCACCGCGGTCGAGAACGTCGAGTTGCCCGCGCTGCTGGCCGGGCGCTCGCCGCGGGCGGCCCGGCGCGGTGCCCTCGCGCTGCTGGAGCGGGTCGGGCTGGCGGACCGGGCCGGGTTCCTGCCCTCGGCGCTGTCCGGCGGCCAGCGCCAGCGGGTCGCGATCGCGCGGGCCCTGGTCAGCGACCCGCAGGTGGTCCTGGCCGACGAACCGACCGGCAACCTCGACAGCCAGTCGACGCTGGAGGTGCTGCGGTTGTTCGAGAAGCTGCACGCCGACGGTCAGACGCTGATCATTGTCACCCACGACTCCAGGGTCGCCGCCACGGCGGACCGGCTGATCTCCATGCGGGACGGGGCGTTCACGGGCGAGACCCGGCTGACCGGCGGCACCTCGGGGAGCCTCGGGGCATTGGCCGGGCTGACCGGGCCGGCCGGGCTCACCGAACGGGAGGGCTGAGGTCATGGGCAAGCTGAGGCTCATCGCTCGCCTGGTCGCCCGGAACCTGCGCTTGCGCCCCGGCCCGGCCGTGCTGCTGGTGCTGGCGATCACCGCGGCCACGGCCACGCTGGCCCTCGGCCTGGTCCTGCACGGGGTGACCAGCCAGCCGTACCTGCAGACGCGGGCGGCGACCAACGGGCCCGACGTGGTGGCGCAGCTCGACGGGTTCGGGAGCCAGGCCCAGCTGGCGGCGGAGGTCAGGAGCCTGACTCGGGGACCGGGCGTCGTCGGCCAGTCCGGGCCGTACCCGGTGGCCTCGGCGGTCGTGCGGGCCGGCGGCCACACGGCCGACGTCGAGGCCGAGGGGCGCGCGGAGGCGCCGGCCTCGATCGACCAGCCGAAGCTGACCGCCGGGAGCTGGGTGCGCCCCGGCGGCATCGTGTTCGAGCGCACGTTCGCCGAGGCGCTCGGGGTGGGCGTCGGCGACCGGGTCACGCTGGACGGCCGTTCGTTCCGGGTGACCGGGATCGCGGTCACCGCGGCCGGCCTGCCGTACCCGAATCTCTGCTACTACCCGGGCGGCGGCTGCGTGTTCGCGCGCCCGGCCCTGTCCAGCGACATCGGCTTCGCCTGGGTCACCGAGCCCGACGCCCGGGCGCTCGCCTCGGCGCGGGCCCCGCTGTCCTACTTCCTCAACCTGAAGCTGAGGAACCCGGCCGCCGCCCCGGCCTTCGCCAGCGCGCAGGCCGGCGGAGGCGCGCCGTCCTGGGTGACCTTGATCCCGTGGCAGGACATCCAGAACTCGGCCGGCCTGCTGGTGCAGGACGAGCAGCAGGTCCTGGCGCCCGGAGCCCTGCTGGCCGCGCTGCTGGCCGTGGCCAGCGTGGCCGTGCTGGCCGGCGGCCGGATGGCCGAGCACACCAGGCGGATCGGCCTGCTCAAGGCGGTCGGCGGCACGCCGGGGCTGGTCTCGGCCGTGCTGCTGGCCGAGAACCTGATCCTCGCGCTGGCCGCGGCGGCGGCCGGGCTGGCGATCGGATGGCTGGCCGCCCCCGCGGTCACCAATCCCGGCGCCGGGCTGGTCGGAACACCGGGCGCCCCGTCGCTCACCTGGTCCATCGCGGGCGAGGTGGTGGCCGTGGCCCTGATCGTGGCGCTGGCCGGGACGTTCGTGCCCTCCATTCGCGCCTCCCGGACCAGCACGGTCAGCGCGCTGGCCGACGCCACCCGTCGGCCGCGGCGCCGGGCCACGCTGATCGCGTTCTCGGCGCTGCTCCCGGTGCCGATGCTGCTGGGGCTGCGGCTCGTGGCCCGCAAGCCGCGCCGGGCCGTGCTGGGCGCGGCCAGCGT
>JASIJN010000472.1 GCA_030050125.1 Streptosporangiaceae bacterium
GACGGTGGGCTTGCCCCGGCCTTCACACCAGGTAACGCAGCGGGCAACATGGAGGGACCCAGACCTGAAGGATCAGTCATGGAGCTTTCCTACAGCCACGGCACCTCGGCTACCCCGCTGCTCGGGGAGACGATCGGGCAGAACCTGCGGCGCATCGCCGGGCGATTCGGCGACACCGAGGCGCTGGTGGACGTGCCGGCCGACCACCGCTGGAGCTACCGGCAGCTCGACGCCGACAGCGACGCCCTGGCCCGCGGGCTGCTCGCGGCCGGGATCCGGGCCAGGGACCGGGTCGGCATCTGGGCGCCGAACTGCGCCGAGTGGGTGCTGCTGCAGTTCGGCACGGCGAAGATCGGCGCGATCCTGGTCAACATCAACCCGGCCTACCGCGGCCACGAGCTGGCCTACGTCCTGGGCCAGGCCGGGGTACGCCTGCTGGTCAGCGCGCAGAGCTTCAAGACCAGCGACTACCGCGCGATGGTCGGGGAGGTGCGCGACGGCCTGCCCGGCCTGGAACAGGTGATCTACCTCGGCACCCCGGAATGGGACGAGCTGCTGGCGGCGGGCGCCGGCGACGATGACGGCGCGCTGGCCCGGCGGGAGGCCGGGCTGGCCTTCGACGATCCGATCAACATCCAGTACACGAGCGGGACGACCGGGTTCCCCAAGGGCGCCACGCTCTCGCACCACAACATCCTGAACAACGGCTTCTTCATCGGCGAAATGTGCCGGTATACCGAGCGTGACCGGGTCTGCATCCCGGTGCCGTTCTATCACTGTTTCGGGATGGTTCTCGGGAACCTGGCCGCGGTCACGCACGGGTCGTGCATCGTGATCCCGGCGCCGGGCTTCGAGCCGGCCGCGACGCTGCGCGCGGCGCAGGACGAGCGGTGCACCTCGCTGTACGGGGTGCCGACGATGTTCATCGCCGAGCTCGCCCTGCCTGATTTCGGGGGTTACGACCTGTCCGCGCTCCGCACCGGGATCATGGCGGGCTCACCCTGCCCGGTCGAGGTGATGAAACGGGTCATGGGCGAGATGCACATGTCCGAGGTGACGATCGCATACGGGATGACCGAGACCTCGCCGGTCTCCTGCCAGACCCGGCCCGACGACGACACCGAGCGCCGCGTGTCGACGGTCGGCCGGGTGCACCCGCACGTCGAGGTCAAGATCGTTAACCCGGAGACCGGCCTGGTCCTACCGCGCGGGGAGCCGGGCGAGATGTGCACCCGCGGCTACTGCGTGATGCTCGGCTACTGGGACGAGCCGGAGCGGACCGCCGAGGCGATCGACGCCGGGCGCTGGATGCACACCGGCGACCTGGCCGTCATGGACGCCGCCGGCTACCTCAACATCGTCGGCCGGATCAAGGACATGGTCATCCGCGGCGGCGAGAACGTGTACCCGCGCGAGGTCGAGGAGTACCTCTACGCTCACCCGGCGATCGAGGACGTCCAGGTGATCGGGGTTCCGGACGAGAAGTACGGCGAGGAGTTGTGCGCCTGGGTCAAGCTGCGCCCCGGCGCCGCGCTGACCGCGGAGGAGGTGCGCGGCTACTGCCAGGGCAAGATCGCGCACTACAAGATCCCGAGATACGTGCGCTTCACCGACGCGTTCCCGATGACGGTGACCGGCAAGGTGCAGAAGTACAAGATGCGCGAGGAGTCGATCGCCGACCTCGGGCTCGAGGCCGCCAGCCAGACCCGCACCGCCTGACCGGCCCGTCCCCCCGCGACCTGGCGCCGCGCGACCGGGGGTCCCGCGACCGGGCGCCCCGCGGGCCTACCGGCGCAGCGCCTGGTTGCCGGGGTCGAGCAGGTCGCGTTCCTTCAGGAAGTTGTAGACCGGGGTGGTGTCCGGGTAGTGGCCCCAGCTGTGGTCGCCCTCGAGCTGGTCAGGGATGCCCCGGCCGATCCCGCCGAGCAGCTGCTTGCGGACCGGACTCAGGTTCTCGAACGCCTCGCTGGCGTGCAGCGGCTCCAGCTCGTCCCGGATCGCGATCCAGCGCAGCGTGTAGCCGAAGAACATCGCCTTGCGGGTGATGTCCGAGTAGTTGTCCGACCGGGCGTGCCAGATGCGGCGATCGAAGAACACCACGTCGCCGGGGGCCACCTGGACCTCGATCGCGCCCTCTGGCTCCGGCCACTCCACGTCGCGCCGCGGCGGGCCGTCGATCCAGTTCTGCCGGTGGCTGCCGGGAACGACCTTGAGGTTGCCCCGGCCCTTCTCGGACACGTCAGACAGCCAGTAGGCCAGCTTGACCGACAGCCGCGGCCTCGGGTCGGTCTCCAGCTCGCGGTTCTGCCGGCCGCCGTCCTGGTGCCACTCGAACCGGAACGGCTTCTGCACCCGGATCGGCGGGTGGACGTCAAGGTGGGAGTGGTAGATGTGCACGTTCCAGCCCAGCATGGACCACACCATCGGGAACGTCCGCGGGTGGTCGACGAGCCCGGCCGCGTCGGGGCAGTTCGTGACCGCGCTCAGCAGGTGCATCGCGCCCTCAGGCGACAGCCGGCCCGCGGCCTTCTCCGCCTCGTACACCCGGTCGATGGCGTCAGCGTAGAACGCGACCTCGGATTCGCTCAGCGCGCCCCGGAGAATGAAAAAGCCGTTCTCCTCGAACTCCTCGCGCTGCTGCGCCGTCATGGGTGCGGCGACCTCGCTGTCCGCCAGGCTGGTCATGTGGGCACTCCGGTTCTGTCATGGCTGGGGTTCGGCGGCGACGCCGGAACTTCGGGTCGGCTACCGCTAGATCAATATAGACGCCCGGAACTCCTGCTACGTCGGTTTCAATCCCGCTATCGGAGGGCTGCGCAGTATTCATGCCGGGACGATGACCACGCCGCCGGGCGGGCTATCGCCGCAGCGCGAACCCAACGCACTATGGAATCGTGAACGCCAGATCGTCCCGGAATGCCGCACCGGGGCCGCACGGCGCCGGTGCGGCCGCCACGCTGGCCTCGCTGGCCCGCAACCCGCTGGCCGGGTACGTGCGGCTGGCCGCCCGGTACGGCGACACGATCCGGCTCCCGTACTCGCCGGGGCACAGTTTCTTCCTGCTGACCCGGCCCGAGCACGTGGAGCACGTGCTGGCGGGCAACCAGGAGAACTACGTCAAGGCGTTCACGTACCGGCCGCTGCGGGCGCTGATCGGCGACGGCCTGCTGACCAGCGAGGGCGAGCGCTGGCGGCGGCACCGGCGGCTGGTTCAGCCGCTGTTCTCCCGGCGGCACGTCACCGTCTTCGGCCCGGAAATGACGCGGGCGGCGCGGCGGCTGCTGGCCGGGTGGGACGCGATGGCCGAAGGCTCGGTTATCAACGTCTCCGCTCAGATGAGCGGGCTGGCCCTGGACATCGTGGGCCGCGCGCTGTTCGGGTCCGACCTAACCGGCGACGCCGAGCAGGTTGGCCGGGCCATGGACGCAGGCCAGCGGGTCGCGGTGCTTTCCACGTTCCTGCCGCTGACCTGGGGCCCGAGATCAACCCGGGCGATCCGGGCGATCGCTCGCCGGGTCGGCCGCGTCCCCGAGGGGATCGAGGGGCCGGTGGCCCGGATCATCGCCGCACGGCGCGCCGTGGCCCCTCCCGGCGCCCCGGCCGAGGTTCCCGGCGACCTGGCCGAGGCTCCCGCCGGCTCGGCCGAGGCTCCCGCCGATACCGACCTCCTCGGCGTGCTCCTGGGCGCCCGCGCTCAGGACGGCTCCCCGCTCACCGATGCCGAGATCGCCGACGAGGTGGCCACGTTCATGCTGGCAGGCCACGAGACCACCGCGAACACGCTGTGCTGGACCCTGGCCCTGCTGTCGGCCTATCCGACGGCCCGCCAGCAGCTCGAGGCCGAGCTGGAGACGGCGCTCGGCGAGCGCTTCCCGGACGCCGACGACGCCGAGAAGCTCCCCTGGACCCGGGCGGTGGTGGCCGAGGCGATGCGGCTCTACCCGCCGGCCTGGACCATCGAGCGCGATGCGCTGGCCGACGACGAGGTGTCCGGCCTGCCCATCCCGGCTGGCAGCCTGGTGGCCACCCCGCCCTACCTGGTGCACCGGCACCCCGATTACTGGGCGGATCCAGCCGGGTTTGACCCGGCCCGGTTCCTGCCCGAGAACGGGGGGCCTTCGCACCGGTACGCCTACATCCCGTTCGGCGGCGGACGGCGGGCATGCGTCGGCGCCTCGTTCGCCGAACTCGAGACGGTGCTGGTGCTGGCCA
>JASIJN010000473.1 GCA_030050125.1 Streptosporangiaceae bacterium
CGCGAGGACGTATGGGAGCCGGACGACGACGTCTACTGGGGCCCCGAGACCACCTGGCTCGACGACGAGCGCTACAGCGGCGACCGCGAGCTCGAGGACCCGCTGGCCGCGGTCCAGATGGGCCTCATCTACGTCAACCCCCAGGGCCCGAACGGCAACCCGGACCCGCTCGCGGCGGCCCGCGACATCCGCGAGACGTTCCGCCGGATGGCGATGAACGACGAGGAGACGGTCGCCCTGATCGCGGGCGGGCACACGTTCGGCAAGACCCACGGCGCCGGGCCGGACAGCAACGTCGGCCCCGACCCCGAGGCGGCCCCGATGGAGCAGCAGGGCCTGGGCTGGAAGAGCACGTTCGGCACCGGCGTGGGCAACGACGCGATCACCAGCGGCATCGAGGTGATCTGGACCGACACCCCGACGACCTGGGACAACAGCTTCTTCCGGATCCTGTTCGGCCATGAGTGGGAGCTCACCCAGAGCCCGGCAGGCGCGCACCAGTGGCAGCCGAAGGGAGGCGCGGGCGCGGGCACCGTCCCGGACCCGCACGACCCGTCGAAGCGCCGCACCCCGATGATGCTGACGACCGACCTCTCGCTCCGGTTCGACCCGATCTACGAGCCGATCTCGCGGCGCTTCATGGAGGACCAGGACGCGTTCGCCGACGCGTTCGCGCGGGCCTGGTTCAAGCTGACCCACCGCGACATGGGCCCGGTCGTGCGCTACCTCGGGCCCGAGGTGCCGTCCGAGACGCTGATCTGGCAGGACCCCGTTCCGGAGGAAGACCACGAACTGGTGGACGCGGCGGACATCGCCGCGCTCAAGGGCCAGATCCTCGCCGCGGGACTGTCGGTCTCGCAGCTGGTCTCCACCGCGTGGGCGGCGGCGTCGTCGTTCCGCGGCAGCGACAAGCGCGGCGGCGCCAACGGCGCGCGCATCCGCCTGGAGCCGCAGAGCGGCTGGGAGGTCAACAACCCCGACCAGCTGGCCACGGTGCTCCGGGCCCTGGAGGGGATCCAGCGGTCCTTCAACGCCGCCCAGGGCGGCGGCAAGAAGATCTCCCTCGCCGACCTGATCGTGCTGGCCGGCGGCGTGGGCGTCGAGCAGGCGGCCCGTAGCGCCGGCCACGACGTCGAGGTCCCGTTCGCGCCGGGCCGCACCGACGCGTCGGCGGACCAGACCGACGTGGAGTCGTTCGCGGTGCTCGAGCCGAGGGCCGACGGGTTCCGCAACTACGTCGGGAAGGGCGTCCGGCTGCCCGCCGAGTACCTGCTGCTCGACAAGGCGAACCTGCTCACGCTGAGCGCGCCCGAGACGACGGTCCTCGTCGGCGGCCTGCGCGTCCTGGGCGCGAACTACAACGGGTCGAAGCTGGGCGTCTTCACCGCGACCCCCGGGTCGCTGACCAACGACTTCTTCGTCAACCTGCTCGACATGGGCACGACGTGGGAGCCGACGTCCGGGGACGCGAACACCTTCGAGGGCCGCGACGCCGCCACGGGCGAGCCGCGGTGGACCGGCAGCCGGGCCGACCTGGTCTTCGGGTCCAACTCCGAGCTGCGCGCGGTCGCCGAGGTGTACGGCAGCGACGACGCGAGGGAGAAGTTCGTGAGCGACTTCGTCGCGGCGTGGGTCAAGGTGATGAACCTCGACCGGTTCGACCTGGTCTGATCGGTACGCGGTGTCCGGGCCGGCCCGTCCAGGCCGGCCCGGACACCCTCGCCGCACGCAGTAGGCTCGGTGCTGGCGGAGCGATGAGCCGTTCAACGGTGGCGACGAGATACTGGCACCGCACCGAGGACGGGCGGGTGCAGTGTGACGTCTGCCCGAGGGCCTGCCGCCTGCGCGAGGGGCAGCGCGGGTTCTGCTTCGTCCGGATGCGCCAAGACGACGAGGTGGTGCTGACCACCTACGGGCGCTCCAGCGGCTTCTGCGTCGACCCGATCGAGAAGAAGCCGCTCAACCACTTCCTGCCCGGCTCGCCGGTGCTGTCGTTCGGCACGGCCGGGTGCAACCTGGGCTGCCGGTTCTGCCAGAACTGGGACATCTCGACGTCGCGGGAGATCGACACGCTGGCCGACGCGGCCTCACCCGACGCGATCGCCCGGGCCGCCGCGGACCTGGGGTGCCGCAGCGTGGCGTTCACCTACAACGACCCGGTGATCTTCCTGGAATACGCCATGGACGTGGCGGACGCCTGCCGCGGCCGCGGCATCAAGGCGGTCGCGGTGACGGCCGGCTACATGTCGGCCGAGCCGCGGGCCGAGTTCTACCGGCACATCGACGCGGCGAACGTGGACCTCAAGGGGTTCACCGGCGACTTCTACCACCGGGTGTGCCTGGGCCGGCTGGACCCGGTGCTGGACACGCTGCGCTACCTCGTGCACGAGACCAGCGTGTGGGTGGAGATCACCAACCTGCTGATCCCCGGGCTGAACGACTCCGACGGGCAGATCGGCGCGATGACCCGCTGGGTGGCCGGCGAGCTCGGGCCGGACGTGCCGGTGCACTTCACCGCGTTCCACCCGGACTTCAAGCTTCGGGACCGAACGAGCACGCCTCCCGCCACCCTGGTCCGGGCCC